>CAYWTE010000012.1:0-11384 GCA_964461145.1 uncultured Lactobacillales bacterium
ATGCAGATTATAAAAAAGCTTCTTTTGATTGGCTACTGTGCCGATTTTAACTAACGACCAAGACTTGATTATAAATTCGTGAAGCGCTGCTTTTATCCACCAAATAGCATAAGTAGATAGTCTGTAACCTTTATCAGGGTCAAATTTCTTAACCGCCTGCATTAATCCTATGTTAGCTTCAGAAATTAAATCTGCTAATGGCAAACCATAGTTCTTAAACGTCATTGCTATGCTTGCGGCTAATCTTAAATGTGATGTAACTAATTTATGGGCAGCATCAATATCCCCGTCATCTTTGAAACGTTTTGATAAGATAAATTCCTCATCTTCCGTTAAAATCGGAAACTTTTTTATTTCATTTAAATATACAGCCAGTGAATTACCTGTTGAAGGTAACGCAGGCAAAAATGTATTTCCCATATATAATTTCTCCACTTTTTGTGTTTAAGTGAATATATAATCATAATACATCTAAAAGTCAATAGAACCGCTAAAATAAAGAGCCAAAAGAAAATTTAAGGAGATTTTATCTGGTTTCTAAAAGCTCGCTATGACTTGCCATTAATCTGTTATACAGAATTAATGATTTTAGGACAGCGGCTAATTCACCTAAATAAAAATCTTCATTCTTTGGCTCTTTTTCATTTTGTTTTTTTACCATTTCTTCTGTCTTACAAATAATAAATTTGTCCGTATCTGAAAGATCTTCAAAAGAAGAAACCTTTTTCATTACTTGCAAAGATCTGATAATAATAATTAATGAATTTAATCTTTCCTCATCAATCGGGCTAAGCATTGGCGTGACTTCTTCATTAATCAATTCTCTTAAATTCTTGTAGAATTCTTTATCATACATAAAAAAACCTACTATTTTTGTATGTTGGTACAAAAATCTATAAAAGTTTTAAAAAAAATATACGACTCATACAAAAATAAGTTTTACAAAAATTGCTTTAATTCTTTTTAATTCTTTTGTCAAAACCTTTTGTAATATTTTTTGATAGATTATCTTTTTTATTTTTCTTTAAATATCATCTGCTTATGATTTATAAATTAAATTATTACCTTTTAACTTGGAGAACTATAAAAAATGCACATAAAATATATTAATTTTCCTCACGGTATCGAGCTTTCTGATGCTGAAATAAAAAAACTTATCAAAGAACATAACATTGCTTTTATCAGGCTGCAATTCGTTGATATAAACGGACATCCTAAAAATCTCGCTTTGCCGGTATCGCAAATAGATAAAATATTAAATAATGAAATTATGCTTGATGGTTCTTCAATTAAAGGTTTTAGGAATATCGAAACTTCCGATATGTACTTTAGAATCGACAGAAAAACTTTCGAAATTCTACCTTGGAGAGAAAAAGATTCCTTTAATGCCGCAAGATTCATTTGCGATATTTATAACCCTGACGGCACTCCTTTTGAAGGCTGCCCTAGAAATAATCTTAAAAGATTGATTAAAAAATCAGCCGACCTCGGCTATACGATGAATCTCGGTCCGGAATGCGAATTCTTCCTCTTTAAGCGTGATGAAAACGGCAATCTTACCGATATTACTCACGACGGTGCAGGTTATTACGATATGGGCCCTGATGATTTAGGCGAAGATGTGAGAGCCGAAATCGTTAATACCCTAGAAAATATGGGTTTTGAAATCGAAGCCGCTCATCACGAAGTCGCTGAAGGGCAACACGAAATCGATTTTAAATATTCCGATGCCTTAACTACCGCTGATAACGTGATTACTTTTAAGGTCGTAGTTAGAGCTATTGCCGCAAAATACGGTCTGCACGCTACTTTTATGCCCAAACCTATTTTCGGGATTAACGGTTCAGGTATGCATATTAATTTTTCTTTTTCTAAAGACGGTGAAAATGCATTCTTAGATGAAACAAAAAAATATCAGCTTAGTGATGAGGCGATTTATTCTATCGGTGGAGTGATGAAAAATATTAAAGATATTTGCGCTATTACTAACCCTTCCGTTAACAGTTATAAGCGCTTAGTTCCGGGATATGAAGCACCGGTTTACCTTGCTTGGTCAGTTGCTAACCGCAGCACTCTGCTTAGAGTTCCGGCTAAGCGAGGCAAATCTACCAGAGTTGAACTGCGCTCTCCTGATCCTAGCTGTAACCCTTATCTTGCTTTTGCCGTTTTGCTTGAAGCCGCTCTTGACGGAGTGAAAAATAAAATTAATCCGCCCCTGCCGACAGAGCTTAACATCTATAAACTATCTTACGAAGAACGCAAAAATCTTAATATTGATTCTCTGCCCGGTAGTCTTGTTGAAGCGTTGCAAAATATGGAAAACAGCGCAGTTGCAAAAGAAGCTTTAGGAAACCATATTTTCTCAGAATTTCTAATGGCTAAAAGAAAAGAATGGGACGCTTTTAGAGTTGCCGTTACCGAATGGGAGCTCGAAAATTACTTAGAAAAATGCTGATGGAATTACTTTTAATCTCGACCTTATTTGTTTCGAATTAGGATAATATGAAGATAAAAGTAAATGAAAGCCTCTTTGATGATTAGAATGGATTAAGTGGCATAATTCGTGCATTATTACATAATCTATGCACTCTTTATCCATTCTGATTAATTCTAAGTTCAAGATGATTAACTGCTTGTAATGAAGGCTTCCCCAGCGGCGTTTCAATCTTTTTATCTTTAATGCTGGTTTGTTAAAATCCTTATTTTCATTAAAAATATTAAAACAAGCATCTAATCTTGCCTCAAAAAAAGGCTGAGCTGACATTAAATACCATTTGTAAATTATTTCTTCTATCGTTTTTTTATTTTTTGGTGAATGCGTATGCAGATTTAAAACGTCTTTATCTAGCAAGACTAAATTTCCTTTAGCCTCAATGACATTAAGGTCATATTCAGAGCCTAAATATAAAACTTTTTTTATCTTTTTATCAAAAAACATTTATTTGAACAAATATGCAGCGCCTCTTGCGCCAGATGAATCTCCGTGCACAGGTTCGGTTACTTCTATCTCTAAATATTCTGAAGAAAACAAATATTTGTTTACCATATCGGCAAATTCTTTGCGCTTTTCTTTGCTGGAATTTATATCTTTTGCCATTGCTTCACCTAACCCCCCTGCAAATATTACTGCATCAGGGTCTAACGTATTATAATAAATAGCTGCCAAAGACCTTGCTAATCTGTCTTTATACCTTTTAACGGCAGATACAGCATCTTTATCCCCTTGATTAGCAAGGTGCATTATTTCTTGTGCTTTTATGTCGATCCCGGTATGTTTTTTAAAATCTTTGGCAAAACCAGGTCCTGATAAATAAGTTTCAATACAACCCTTCTTGCCGCAATAACAATCAGGCATATCTTTAACTTCCTCTAAAGTCGGCTCGGCTAAAGGGCTATGCCCCCATTCGCCGGCAATGTTGTTTTTACCCGATACCACCTGTCCGTTTATCACTATGCCTGACCCTACCCCTGTACCTAAAATTAAGCCGATTACTATATTTTTACCTTGTGCAGAACCGTCAACATATTCTGATAACGCCATACAATTTGCATCGTTTTCGTATTTGAATTTCTTGCCTAACTGCTTTTCTAAATCCGCCACAAACGGTTTGCCGTTTAAGACTACCGTATTACTCCCTTTAATATTGCCGCTAATCGGTGAAATACAGCCAGGCCCTGAAATTCCTATACCTTCAACCTTTGACCCTAAAATTTCTTCACCTTTTGATACTAAGGCGCCGATGTTTTTTATTATATCTTCATATATTTTTGGGGTATTGATTCTTTCTACCAATAATTCTTTGCCGGCTTCATTCAAAACTCTTATTTCTGTTTTTGTGCCCCTTAGTTTAAAAAAATCCCCGATTTTTACTCGGGGATTTCAATTTTGAACTTATTCTCCGGCTCTGAGCATATTCCAATATTTTATATATACTTCTGCCGCCCCGTGAATACCTTTGTCATATTCCGGCTTCGGAAGATTTTTAGGATAAAGTATTTCGTTATTTTTTACTTCATCACTAAGCAATTTATATGCTTCCTTATTCGCCGATGAATACGGATATTCATCTAATATCATCTTAAATATATCAGGACGCATTAAAAAATCCAAAAATTTATACGCATTATCAACATTCTTTGCTGATTTTAATACTAAAAGGCTATCTATCCATACTGTATTGCCTTCAGGAAGGTAAATGTATTGGTATTTCTTATCCTCTTGATTTAATTTATAAGCTAAACCGTTCCAAGTATAAGCTATGTCTGCTTCACCGTTTACCATAGTTTGAATTACGTTTTCCGTATCAAAACTCTTGATGTTCGGCATTAATAATTTCAATTTTTCATATGCAGCTTTGATTTCTTCTTCTTTTGTTGTGTTAATTGAATAACCTAATGAACGCAGGCCTAAGCCCATTGTCATTTTTATATCATTTAACATTGATATATTGGATTTATATTCTTCTTTCCACGCATCACTTAAATTCTTGAAATCTTTTATTTTATCACTATTCACCACAAATCCGCTGGTTCCCCACATAAAAGGAACTGTGTACTCATTTTTAGGGTCTATCGGAGTGTTTAAATATTTCGTATCTAAATTTTTGAAATTACTTAGCTTTGTTTTATCTAGCGGAACAACTAATCCGTCATTTTTAAGAAGGCTTATGTAATCCATACCTGACATTACGATATCATACCCTTCGCCGCTTGTTATCTTCATTTTTGAATACATCGCATCGGTCGAATCGTAAGTCGTGGCAACTACTTTTATGCCTGTTTCTTCCTCAAACTTTTCGTAAACCGTATCAGGGATATATTCTGCCCAGATATATATGTTTACTTGGCCTTTATCTTTATTTTCCGTATTGCTTGAATTGCTATCCTGCTTTTTTACAATATAAAAAGCGGCGGCTGCAATTACAGCTAAAATTAATATTATCTTTTTCATTTCTTCCCTTCTCCTTTAATTAAAAAGTGACACAAAAATGCTACTATAAATGTAATTAACAAGATGATAGCGCATAACGCATTAATTTCAGTTTTGAACCCTACTCTTACCATCGAGTATACTTTTATCGGCAATATTTCAAAACTAGAGCCGGATACAAAAAAGCTTACTATAATATCATCTAATGATAATGTAAAGCTCATTAGCCAGCCGGCAATTATCCCCGGCATTGACATCGGAATGATTATCTTTTTTAATATATTTATTTCTTCTGCGCCTAAATCATTTGCTGCCTCAATAATATGCATATTGAAACCCTGCAGTCTTGCTAATATCGTAACGACAACATACGGTAGGCAAAACGTTATATGCGATAATAAAAGCGTTGTAAAACCTAGCGGAATACCGATAAATATGAAAAATACTACAAATGATACTCCCATTATTATTTCAGGCGACATTATTAATATGTATAAGCTTCCGAAAACAAACTTCTTGCCTAAAAATTTATAACGATAAAGAGCTATGGCTATGATTAAGCCTAAAATCGTTGCTAAAGTTGCTGATAATCCTGATAATAATAATGAATTTAATGCCGATTCCATTAGTTTTTTGTTATCTAAAAGCTTCTCGTACCAGTCTAATGTAAAACCCTTCCAGCCTACCGATAAATAATTTTTGTTAAACGATAAATATACCGCAACTGCTAACGGTAAATATAAAAATGCGTAAATTAGCCATAAATAACTTATTTTGAAAGTCTTTTTCATTATATTAGACCCTCTTTTAAACCTGCATTGCCTTGAACTCTTTTCGAAATTTTATAGTATAAATATATCAATGCAAACATTAAAAATGTTAAGAAACAGCTTATCGCCGAACCTAGTGGCCATTCCCTTGAAATTAATAATTTATCACGAATTATGCTGCCAATTATGTAAATGTTGCTGCCTCCTAAAATTTCTGCAACATAAAACATTCCTAATGCAGGCAGAAATACTATTATGCAGCCCGCTATTATCCCCGGAATCGCAAGCGGAATTATTATTTTGCTGAATTTTGAAAACGTCCCTGCCCCTAAATCACTTGCCGCTTCTAATAAATTATTGTCCATCTTTTCTAATGAGGAATAAAGAGGCAATATCATAAACGGAAGCAAATTATAACAAAAACCTATAACTACCGATGTGTAAGTATATAAAATCTCTATCGGGGTGTCAGTTATTCCCAGCCACATAAGTAAATTATTAAGCACTCCGTTTTTATTCAAAATTGCTATTAAAGAGTAAGTTCTGACCAATGAATTAGTCCAAAACGGAATTATTATTAATACTAATAGCAAATTTCGCCATTTTTCGCTTAATCTTGCTAAATTATAGGCAAACGGAAATGCTAATAATAAGCATATTATCGTTGCAATTAAGGCTAATATTATCGATTGCCCTAATATCTTAAATAATAACGGGCTGAATAAACCGGTATAATTTCCTAAAGTTAACGGCAGTGATACTAATGTTCCACTACTGCTGCTTAAAAAACTGATGATTAATACCATAGCATTAGGAATAAATACAAATGCTATAAGCCAGAAAAATAAAGTGAATATTAATATATTCTTAAATAAAATATTTGAATTGCCTTCAGAATTTAAGGATAATCTCCCTTTGCCACTTAAAAAATTCCTTAATATCGCTATAATATTACTTAGATTCATGGAATATAACCTCGCTATCTTCACTCCAGCTGACGGCTATCTTTTCATCTATTTCAAAATTTATCTCTGGCTTACTCCAATTATAAAATTCCGTTGCTACAAGCTGCTTGCCATTGCTTAACTCTACGATAATATCTATCGTTTTGCCCTTGTACATCAAATTTTTCACCACGCCTTCTAATTTCTTGTTTTCGTAATCTAATTTCCTTATTTTTAAATCTTCAGGGCGAATTATAATCTTTACAACATCTTTTTCATAAAAACGCTCTAATTCCTTTTTAAAAAAGCACTCGTGACCGCCAATATCTATAACTAAATGCTCCTTTGTTATCTGCTTGACCTGACCTTCTAATTCATTTATCTCGCCTATGAAATTAGCAACAAAAAGATTCGCAGGATATTCATATATTTCATCAGGTGTACCTTCCTGCTCGATTATACCGTCGTGCATTACTATGATTCTATCGGACATCGTTAAGGCTTCTTCTTGGTCGTGTGTTACAAATATAAAGGTGATGCCTAATTTTTGCTGCAGCTCTTTTAATTCTAACTGCATATCCTTTCTTAATTTATAATCAAGGGCTGATAAACATTCATCTAACAACAATACTTTCGGCTTGTTAATTATTGCTCTTGAGATTGCTACCCGCTGCTGCTGTCCACCTGACAATTCTTTAGGTTTGCGGTTCTTAAACTTTTCTAATTTAAAAGTTTTTAGCATTTTCATAACTTCTGCATCAATGTAATCTTTAGGTTTATTTTTCATTTGCAGACCAAACGCTATGTTTTCATATACACTCATATGCGGAAATAAGGCATAATTTTGAAATACCATATTAAAAGCCCTATCTACGGGGGTTTTATTTACTATATTTTTGTTATCCATTAAGATTTCGCCGCTATCGGGCGTTTCAAATCCGGCTAAAATCCTCATTAATGTTGTCTTGCCACAGCCTGAGGGACCTAAAAGCGTTAAAAATTCACCGTCTTTTATGTTTAATGATATGTTATCTAATACTAAATTACCGTCAAAAGTCTTGTTTACATTTTTAACTTCAATTAATACCTTATCGCCCATTAGCCCTACCAATCTTTCTTTTTAAAATTAATATGATTTAATTTTGCTGATTATATCGGTTATAAGCTAATGTCAATATTTTATTTTACCCTTTATTATTTTATTTATTAGCATCGATTATCTCTGTGGCTGCTTGATAGCCTTCTCCTGTGCAAAGCGTTAATTTCGCTATGTTATCCGCTCTAATTTGTATCGATGAGGCTTTATCTCCTAATGAGCTTTCTAAATCCGTCATTCTTTTCTTATAATTACTTTCTTCGCTAGTTATTGAAGCTTCATAATTACATTTTAAGTTAACTAAATATGCAAATGTTAAGTCACTTAATTCTTTATCCTCATAAGTTTCCGTGCGCCGATTTAATAAAGACATAACTTTTTTGTTTTGTTCATTTATTTGCGCTGATGTTAAATTATCAGCAACAAGCTTGTCTATATCTACTTTATTCGGCAGGTGTTTTTCTACCGCTTTTGTTACTTCTTTTAAGATTATATCTCCTTCTTCTATGCCTTCTTTTTGGGCTATGCTTAACCATTTATAGGCTTTTTCTAAATAAGATTTATTCGTTTCATTCAATACAACTTCAGGAGTATTTAGCTGTTTTATTATTAAATCGTAATAATATTTACCTGCAAAATAATAACTTTTTACATCATATAATTCTGCGCCTTTTTCATAAAAAATTGCAGATTGTAATAAATTTGCTTTTAATCCGTATCCTTTTTGCGCCATATAGCCTAACCATTGATAACTCTCTCCGTTTCCTTTTTTTGCTGATTCATTAAACCATTTATATGCGCTCTCAAAATCTTGACGACCGAACAAACCTCTTAAATCTCCTTCTGCTAACTTAAATTGTGCTGGCTCATAACCTTTTTGGGCTGCTTTTAATAAATATTCTCTTGCTTTGCTTTTCCCGTATTTATCACTTTCACCGCCTCTTTTAAAATACTTTATTCCTAAATCATAACAAGCTTTCATATCATTTTCTGTTAAAGCTAAATCATATAATTCTTGGTTATCTTTTATAAATAATTCTTCGTTCCTTTCCTTCGTTTTTTCTTCTATTTGTGCATTTATACCTTCTTTTATTCCATATAATTCGGCAAGCAAGGCATCTGCCGATACTAAATCATAATTTTTTGCTAACATTAAATATTTTTCTGCCGTGTCTAAGTCTCTTTCTGTGCCTAATTTCCTGATATACATCTCTGCAGCTCTTAATTGTGCAGGCGGATATCCCTTTTCTGCCGCTTCTTTAATCCAGATAAATGATTTCTCCGTGTTTGCTTCTATCCCGTCTTTGCCAGAAAAATACGCTAAGCCTAATAAATATTCGCTCTCAGCTTCCCCTAGTTTTGCTAAGCTTTTTACTGCCTCAAATACTCCGCCTTCTTTGGCTTTCGCATAATATTCTTTCGCTTTTTCTATATCAACATTAACTCCAAAACCTGTTTCATAAATATGCCCCATATAATAATCAGCTTCAGAATAATCCTGCTCGGAGGCTCTGGTTAACCACATTAAAGCTTTTTCCGGGTCTTTTTTAAATATACGGCCTTTTAAATACATTTCTCCTAAGCGATATTGAGCTTTTGCATCACCTAATTCAGCAGCGTTACCAAAATATTTTATTGCTTGCCGGATATCCTTTTTTACTAACTCACCTTCATAATATAAATCTCCTAATTCACTTTGTGCTTTTATATAACCTTCTGAGGCTGCTAAATCTAAAAATTCTATTGCTCTATCTATATTCTTTTCAAAATGTTCCCCTCTTAAAAACATCATTCCTAAAATATATCTGGCTTCATTATTGCCATCATTTGCTGCATCAAACCAACAGTCTACCGCCAACCTTTTATTCGGCTCTATTTTATTCATTCCTTTATAATATATCTCGCCTAATTTAAATTTTGCATCTGTTAGCCCATAATCTGCCGCTTTTGCTAAATATGCAGTTGCTTTATTATAATTCTCTTCTATCAAATTGCCTTTATAAAAATCTTTATGCTTTATTGAACCTGTAAAATACAAATCACCCATCTCATAACAAGCTTGTCTTTTTTCTATTACATTTTTATCACCGTAAAACATTTCTGACGACTTATCTGGAATAATATTCTCGTATATATTTGAATATAGCCCGCCGCTATTATGAGGTAATTCATCACAAGCGCCTTTTAATTGAACTTGCTCTGTTAAAAATTCTTCTATTTCATCATCATCTGCTTCTTTTTCATCGCCTGAATAAACTTTATAACCAAAAAATAACATCGGCAAAAGCGCTAATATAAATATTTTCTTCATCTATCATCTACTCCTCTTGCTTTTATTGGGCGAAATTAATTTTATTGAAGGATATATTTTCTTTTTTTCTATGTCATATACACAGCTATACCAAGCCGGATACCAATCTCCATTTTGGTCTTTCATTTTTATATCTAAACCTTCCATATAAATCTCACCCTTAATAGAATCTATATCTTTTTTTGCTATAGATTGTATGCCTTCTTTTATACTTTTACTTTGCCATTCAATATCCCAAGGTGCCACTAATTCAACTGCTTTGCGGCACAAATTATACCCTTTTATTAAGTGATTGCCAAAAAACTCCTTTTCTAACTGCATTGCAGCTATACAAGCAGGGTCTTTTAAACATTCGTCCTTAAACTGCTTTTCTAATTCTATTTCTGAAGCGTTGTCTCCTAAAAATACATTTTCTTCATTTAGACCGTATTTTTTATCTAAGTTCTGCTCTATTTTTTCCCCCATCATTTTATTACTGGCTCTGGATAAACATTTAAATCCAATAATTATACCTACAATCAAACATAACAAAATAAATACTGTTTTATTCCTGAAAAATGATAATTCTTGATATAAAGGACTTTTGTGTGTTAAATAATATAAACCATAAATAAATGTTCCATAACATAACAAATCAAATAAAAAACTTAATAATCCTATTTCCGCTAAAAGCATTAACCATATATATAAAAAACCTACCGATAACATTGCTATTAAAGCATACAAAGCCTTTTGCTTAATTTGAAGAAAAAGCTCTAATCTTTTCTTTTCAAATTCTTCACTCATTATTATATCGCCTTTTTATATGTTAATTGTTTATTTTTAATTGTCCACCTCTTCAAATTTTACATTTGTCTCACTCATCATCTCTAATGCTACTTTTGTTGAATCTTCCCAGTTGCTCCTTAATTTATTTTTGCTTGATATTACAACTCTTTTTATCCCAGACTGAATTATCGCTCTTGCACAATCTGCACAAGGCATATGTGTTACATACATTGTACAGCCGTCTAAACTAGTACCGGCATAACAAGCATTATATATGGCATTCCTTTCGGCGTGTTCTGCGTATAAATATTTTATCGGACGTTCATGGCGAGTTTCAATATCATCATTCACACCTCTAGGAAAACCATTATAGCCCATTGCCCTTATTTCTCTTTTATCCCCAACTACAACAGCACCTATTTTTGTACTCCTATCCTTTGACCAAGAAGCTATTAATTCTGCTGCATCTAAAAACCTTTTGTCCCATTTTAATTGGTTTTCCATTGTTTTATCTCCATAATTTTGCTATATTGTAACAAAATTTAATTAACTTTTTATTGATAAA
>CAYWTE010000013.1:0-4138 GCA_964461145.1 uncultured Lactobacillales bacterium
GAAAATGCCGGCGAATGCGAAGCCTCTATAAATGCCTTCATCGAGGAATTTAAAATAAAATAAATAATTTTATTCAAAATTCTAATAAAAAATCTTTTGCCCCTTGAAAGTTTATCAAGGGGCTTTTTCTTGGTGGAAAAAAAGATTAATTTTAGTGATTTGTGTGAAGTTATTTTTGTATAATATAATTTATGAGCGATATTAAAACCAATAAATATGCCGAAAGAAATCAAGAAGAAGCTTCTTCAGGGTATGTCATCTTAGCAAGGGTGATTATATTTTCAGCTTTTTTAATGTTTGTGCTTAATGTTCTTTTAGTGCTTTCAATTATGACGCTTACTCCTATGCTTAAAGTAGAGCCAGTTTTGATGAATAATACCAGTAATTCCGGAAATGTCGTCATATACGATCCTTTCTATCTTAAATCTATGTTTTTAGGTGAAAAAAATATGCCCGAAAACGATATGCTGTTTAGAGATGAGGTGATTACAACATTCATAGAAAGATATATTTCTCTTAGAAATACTATTATCGGAGATAAAAAAGATATGGAAAAAGTTTGGGGGGCAAAAACGGATTTTTTTGCCTTATCTCATCCTTATGTTTATTATACTTTCGAAAAATTTAAAGAAGAAGATCCTGAACTTAAAAAAATTCTTGAGCAAAGATCTTCCGTTAGATCCGTTATGATTAAAAAAATAGAAAGAATTCAGCCAAATAGTGTGTTAAGCTGGAAAGCTGAATTTGTGACATATGATGTTAATCAATTTAATCCCGAGCCTGTAGAAAAAGAATGGGTTGCAAGTATAAAAATTAATACCGCAAGATCCAGAATTAGTTTTGGTAAATTTAATAATCCAATAGGCTTTATTATAACTCACTATTATCAAGCGCCTAAAGATGTTGGAATCGCTCCTTAATAATCCACAAATAATTCTATTTTATAGACAGATATCTTTATAAAAGATATATATTTAAATAGCGGTTATTTTAGATAAAAAAGGAGAACTTTTATGCGCTATTTATTGTTAACTTTAGGGAGCATTTTGCTTTTGAATTCTTGTTCATCTTTAAGAGGCTCAATATATCAAGAAGAACCAGTCGGAATAGGTCCAGGGTATCCTTATTTGAAAAAATCTCCTTGTGCGTGCCTGCAAATAGAGCCTAAAGAAGGACTGCCTGATTGGTTTAAAAATAAAGATGATATTATGTACTGGTTAAAGGCTTAAAATATTTAAATGCAAAACGAAGCCCAAAATAATAGAATAAATAATCAAAGGGTTAACGCTAAAGCTAATCCCGAAATAATCGATGCGGCTGATGTAGAAACTTTAGCCGAAAGAAGATATCTTTGGACGGCTAGAGCTTTTGCTATTGCTTGTGCGGTCAGTTTTTGCTGTAACTTAGTGTTGATTATATCCATATTTCAACTGTTGCCTTTAATTCGTTATGAGCCTTATTTACTCACTTTTTATGCAAAAGATAATCAAGTTGTTGAAATAATTCCGATGCCGGAAGATATGCAAAATAGGCAAATTATTACCGAATCTTTAGTTAGGCAATATTTGGCAATGCGGACAACCGTTGCAGGGACGCCAGAAGATATGCGTAAAAGATGGTTAGAGCCCGGAGGGCCTTTGCAAGAAATGTCCGATGAAAACGTGTATCGTTACTTTGTCCAAAATACGGCTCATCCTGTTATTGAACAAATGAAAAAATTAGGGCTTAATATCGAAATTAAAATCTCTAATGTTACTGAGGCAGACAGAAATATTTGGAGAATAGAATATGAAGCTCAAACTATGACACCTAAACAAGAATCTCCGGAAATTTCTAAATGGGTGGCAATTATGAAAATAGCTTATAAACCTAAAAGAGTTATGTATAAAGAAAGGCTTAAAAATCCCTTAGGGTTTACTGTCGTAGCATATAAAACCGAAAGAAAACAATAAAATAAGGAGTTGTTTTAGATAATGAAAATTAAAATAGCAGGAAAAATAAAATTCTTAAATGCATTGGTTTTAAGTGCGTTTTTGTCTTTTGCAGTCAATGCTCAAACAACAGAAGAATTCGATGCTCAAATTGAGCAAAGTTTGAGCGATGAAGCGCCGATGAATCTTGATTATATGGGGCTTGGAACTTTGGGGAGTTCCCAAAAAGCTTGGCTCGACCCGCTTAAAAATATGGGTGAAGGGCAAGCTAAGCCCGCTTATTCTAAATATTATTGGAAGCCGGATTTGGTTTTACCTATCAGAATTAGGCAAGGGATGCTCACTTTAATAAATTTTCCTGCTTGGGAAATAGTTGAGGAAGTTTATATCGGCGATTATGCTTCTTTCGACGGAAGAGTTGCTGCTCCTAATGCAGTGCTGCTTTTCCCTAAAGGGGGTACAGCAGAATCCGGAGCAGATACTAATCTTATTATCTTCGGGAAATCAGGAAACAGATATGTTTTCTATCTTAAAAGTGAATGGGTGCACGCCAGCAAAATTACTAATTCTATCGTAGAAGTTGTAGTTACCCCAGATTCAGGAGGAGTTCCTGAAAAAGTGCTTAAAGAAATGCAAAAAAAAGGTATGTCCGCTAGCAGCTCAAGTTCCGCAATAAGCGGCTCTACAAGCAGCGGGGTAGTAAATACTGCTGCAGCAGGAGGAGGGTCTCCTTTATATCCGGTATCAGGTTCATACGTTAAAAATAATGCTTCTGACGATTGGCTTAAGGAAATTCCTGTCGATCCGGAAAAATTTAAATTCGATATAGATATTTATGTTCCTAATCCTAAAGATGTTGATATTGCTCCTGAAAGAGTTTGGAGAGATGATATATTCACTTATATTGATTTGGGAACAAAATCTTTGGCGATGAAGCAGCGTCCGGTTGTTGCAATGTTGGTTGAAGATACCGAAGTGCCTGTCGGATTTAGGACAAAAGGCCCTAACGGAAGGCTTATAGTTGTTGAAGGCGTTGGTGATATGGTGCTCAGAAACGGCAGTAAAATAGTATGTTTGATGATGAGGAAAAATCCTTATGATGGGTTGATAGAAAATCCTGAATATTATAAAAGGCCGGGTTGGGATATTGGCGGTAATCCACAAAACAATGCTAATGATTCTCAATCATCAGCTCCTTTAAATCTAAACGTAAAAATAGGGAATAAAAATGCAGCAGGTAGCGAAGGCACTTACATTGGCGGATATGATAATGCTCTTAAAACCGGCGCTCCGGTAAAACAACCTTTAGAGCAAAGAACCATGCAAATTTCTGAAAATAATATAGAAAAAATGCCTTATCAGCAAACAGGAGAGCTAGGAGCGTCATCTAATACCGATGCTTACGGCAATCCTATACAAGTAACAAAAAATAAAAAGGAATTCGCAATAGAAATCGGCGTTAATGATGATGTTTCTAAATTAGAAGCTCAATGGTCTGATATGCTGGTTAAACACTCTGATGTTTTAGGAAGCTATTCTCCTTATTTCTCTATTGATAGTAATGCTGACGGTAAGGAAGTCTATCATTTGAGAATCGGGCCTGTTTCAGATTTAAAAAAAGGGGATAATATTTGTGATAGACTGGGTAAAAGAGGCATAGCTTGCAGTGTAGTTAGAACACAATGAAGAAAAAAAAAGAAAAACAACCTGATGATATAATTCTCGATGAAGAATTAGGCTCTTCGGATAGATATTTGAAAAAATCTAACCGAACGATAATGATTTTCGGAATTATTATGATGGGGCTTTTTTTTATGGGTCTTATAATTATAAGTATTCAACAAAGCAATAGGAAAAAAGAAACAGATAAAAGTCTTAATCTTAATCAAGAAGGATTGGAAATAGCGTTGCCGGGATTTTACGCTGAAGAAGCTGAAATTCCTTTTGCAGGAGGGGAAAGGTCTAATGAGCCGCCGATAACTTATGAGCCAAAAATACTTGATTTTAGAACAGGGGGAACTCAAGGCGTTCTTATCGGTACAAAAAGCGAGGTGGTTCTTACTTTAGGGACTAACGGACGTTCTGTTATTAGAATCTTGAAAGTAGAACTGGCAGAACCACCAGCAGAAGGGCTAACGTTTGAAAATAAATGTAAACCTTCCATTCCTCTTGAAGCTGCAAATACTTGTCATATAACGGCTAAGTGG
>CAYWTE010000013.1:4185-11307 GCA_964461145.1 uncultured Lactobacillales bacterium
CTCAAAATAATTTTGTTATTACTTGGAGAATAGAAGGGCAAGGGCATACTCAAGATATGCAGATAACTGTGCCTATTCAAGGACAAGCTATTGATACTAGTATGTGCGGAATTTGTGATGAAGTTAAAGGAAAAGGACTTCAAGACAGGGTAGCTGTTAATGCAGGGGGACTCTTAGGGTTTGTTGAAGGAGATAAGGTTTTTAATAAAGATAAAGAAAATATTGGTACGGTTAGAGATGACGGAATGATTATTGACCCTAAAGGAAAACCAATCGGAGTTGCGGAAAGCGAAAGAATGTTTTTTGATCCTAATACCGGTCAATATAAAAAATTCTCTTCAGACCTTATTAATCCTAATAGTGAAGATAAAAAAATGAATATTCTTCCGGGTGGAGAAGTAATTAGTATTGGTGAAAACAATGAAATAAAAATAGAAGGGATTATTAAAAGAAAAGATTTAACAGGCAGTATGGCTGTCGGGTTTAATTCTTGTCGTCCGGAAGGTATTGTCATGAAAGACGGAACAGTTAAATCTGAAGAAAAAACCATAGGTGTGGTTAAAGATTTTTTGGTTCTTGATGCTAAAGGAAATGTTGCCGGAAGCGTTATCCCAAAAGAAAGTGTCGCCGTTGATTTTAAAGGAGAAATTATCGGAACGGTGCAATCTGATGCTAAAATTAAAGATCAAAACGGAGCAATAAAAGGCGAAGTTATGCCTGATGGGGAAGTTATTGATAATAAAAATAAAATTATCGGCGGAGTGATTAAAAAAAGTTTAATAATAGGCTATGAATGCGGTATAAAAGCTTTTGTTAATAGTGAGGGTAAGGTTGCTAATGCAACAGGAAATATTGGAAAAATTTTACCTAACGGAATGGCAGTATCTGATACCGGAGAAATTATTGGAACGCTTGTTCCCGAAGGTCTTCCTGTTGATAATGCTGGAAATGTTATCGGCAGAATTGTCGAAGATGGCAGGGTTTTGTCCGGTGATGGAATTTTGTTAGGCTGTGTTAATCCTGATTATGATATTTTAGATTCTGGGGGAAATTATGTAGGGTTCATTGTTCCTGAATATGCCGACGTGATGAGTTTAGAAGGGGCTTTTTTAGGAAGGTTTGTAAATGGAAAAGCGGTTGATGCGTCTGGGAATGTTATAGGCATAGCTCTTAAAAATAATCTTATAAAAGATACTAAAAGCTCAAATATTATCGGTTATATTCCTGAAAACGGTTATGTAGTTTCTGATAAAGGTGAATGGCTCGGCAATGTGCAAAATCAAAGTTCTGTTAGAAGATTTTGTAAAAATGAGCCATTAATTCCATTGCTTGGAGGGCTAGTTATAGATAAAAATGCTAACGTTAAAGGAAGTATAATTCCTAAATATGCTGAAGCTTCTAATGCTTATGGTGAAATCGTTGCCAGAGTACAAATTGACTCTAAATTATATGATAATGACGGGAATTTTTTTTCTGAAATATATAATTCTAAATCAACTTTTGTTAATGATGAGCCAATTAAAATATTGCCAAAAGGGAATGTTATTTCAAATGAAGGTGAAATTTTAGGAAAAGCCATAATCGGAGGAAATGTAATCAATTCTTTTGGAGAGATTATCGCTTCTGTTCTTCCTCAAGGCTCAGTATTAAATGAAGAAGGAGATATTATCGGAGCAGTGGTTCCTTTTGGAATGGCGGTTGCTAATAATAATGAATATTTAGGGCTAATTAATGATAAAGGCGATATTATTAATGATAATATTAAAGCAAAAATTCGCCCGAATAAAGATTTATTAGATGTTAAAGGTGATTTGCTAGGAAAAGCTATTGATTTTTCTCCCGTGATTAATATTGAGGGTAAAGATATCGGCAGAACAGTTATAAAAGCTCAAGCTTTAGATAAAAATAATAATAGTTTAGGCAATGTAAATACTGAAGGGATTGTTCAAGATTTGAGGGCATTTATTATGCCTTATGGGGAAGTTGCTGATTTTAAAGGAAATATTGAAGGTACAGTTTTGGCAAGCGGCAAAATATTACGCAAAAATAAATTAATAGACGGGTATATATTGCCGGATAATCTGGCTCTTAATGATAATGGCGTTCCTATCGGCAAGATTAATAAATACGGAATTATAGTTGATAATAATGCAAAAGTTATTGGTATTAATTTAATTAACGGTAAAGTTATTAATAGATTTGGGGAAATTACAGCTTCTATGTTTCCTGATGGCTCTGCTGTTGACACTAAGGGAAAAGTTATTGGAAATTTGATAGAAATAGGAGCTTTTGTTATTGATGATAAAGGCAATTTATTAGGAAGAGTATCTTTTGATGCAACAGTCGTTGATAAAAATAATAATAAAATCGGTATGGTAAGAAGCGACGGAAGTTTTATTAATAAAGACGGAATAATACAAGGTAAAGTTAAAACTGAGGTTAAATAAATTTTGAAACTGTTTAAGGTCATAGTCTGCTTAATGTTTTGCTGCTTGCTTGGTCAGGCAAAAAAACTTGAAGCTAATTCTGAGAAAATAGTCGCAATTTCTTTTGACGGTGAAGTCATAGGTACAGTGATAAATAATAGCTCAGTAATTGCTAAAGACGGCAAAAAAGACTATAAACTTAATTCTTTAGGTGAGGTTATAGACGGCAAGGGTTCCGTTGTCGGGGCGGTGTTGCCCGAAGGGGTTGCAGTTGCAAATGACGGTAAGTTTTTAGGAATCGTTAATTTAGATGCTAAAATACGCTCAAAAAGCGGCGCTGTTGTCGGAAAAATAATTCCTAATGGCAAAGTTATTGATGATAAAAATCAAATCGTTGGTGCCGTTGTCCCTTTTAATTCTGTAATTAATAATAGAGGCAATGTTATCGGTAATGTTGCCTTTAATGCTGAGGTTGTTAATTATCAGGGGCAATCTATTGGTAACGTTATGCCGGACGGAACTGTTTATGCTAAAAATAATGATGAACAGCAAAAAAAATTAATTCCTATCGGCCGAGTTCTAATAAAAGGCGAGGTTAGGGATATTAATGGAAATCATATCGGAAATATTATGCCTAATTCTGAAGCTGTCGATAAAAAAGGCAATGTTATCGGTAAGCTCAATTCTGATATTATGGTTGTAGATAAGGGAGGCAAAATTATCGGGAAAGTGTTTGATAAAACTATTTTTGCTCCGGTATCACCTGAAAAAGTTATTGCAGATGCGATGATTAGAAATTTTAACTTTTATCTTGATTCTAAAGGTGAAATTGTTGGAAGAATATTAAATCGAAAAAATGCCGTTATGGATTTTAATAACGATTATATTGGGCAAATCCTCAATAATTCTTTTGTTATGAATAAAGAAAATAAAACTATCGGCAGAATTAATGCCAGCGAAATGTTAGTTGATAAAGTTTTAAATAAAATATTAGGAGGAATAACAAAAGAAGGGGTTGTTGTCGATTCTATGGGGAAAATTATAGCTCACGCTATGCCTAATGCTTCTGCGATAGATGAAAAAGGCCGAACTGTTGGGAAAATTAATCTTAAAGGAGAGTTGATTAATAATAGAGGGATTGCTGTCGGCGAAATTATGGAAGAAAAACTTTTTGTTAATTTAGAAGGCAAAGTTAGTGGAAAAACGTTGTTTGACGGGACAATTTTAGGGAATGAAAATGCTTTTGCTGCGGCAGATGATATGGTTTTTGATTCTGAAGGACAGGTTAAAGGAGCTTTGGTTCCTCAAAATCCTATCGTGGATAAAAAAGCCAGAATATTAGGATTTATTGATAACGAAGGAAACGTTATTACTTTTGATAATAGAAATGTCGCAAGATTATATCATAATAAATTTGTTATTGATAATACCGGAGATTTTTTAGGGTATGTTATTACTCCCGGGCCGGTGGTCGATGATTTCGGGCAAAAGATAGGATATCTCGATTATAATGGAGATGTATTAGATGAAAAAAATAAAGCCTTTGGGGCAAAAGTTGTTTTTGGGGATATGATTGTTGAAGATACTAATAATTTGGCAACAATTATTGGTAAAGTTGTGGAGGGCGGAATTCCTGTTGCTAACGGAAATCAAATAATAGGAAGTATTTCTCAAAATGCGGATATTATTGATGCAACAGGTCAAAAAATCGCTTCAATTACTAAAGACGATTCTATTATTGATAATCAAAATAATAAAATAGGAAATGTTATTTACCCAGGAATCGTTATGGCTCCGCAATGTAAAGTTATCGGAATCCTCGGTATTAACGGTAATGTTATTAATAGCAGAGGAGTTAATATTGCAAAAATACTCTCGAATGGTATGGCGGCGGCAGAAGATTTTAACGTTGTCGGTAGCGTTATAAAACAAAGAATATTTGTAGATGATGCCGGAAATATAGGAGGATTAATAAGAATAGACGGCAGAGCCGTTAATCTTAAAGGCCAAATTATGGGCTGCGCTAGTCCGGATGGGAAAGTTTTTGATTTAAGCGGGAAAAATATCGGTGCTATAGTTCAAGACGGCGATATAATAGGCAAAGATTCTGAATTTTTAGGGAAAGTTCTTGTTAATGGCGATGCTGTAGATATAAACGGCAATGTTTTCGGAAAAGTAACAGCTTCAAAAAGTGTTATTGATTTAAGCGGAAAATTTAGAGGCAGAGTAATTAATAGTTTAGAAGCAATAACCCCGCAAGCAGTTATTGCCGGCAGAAATATTAAAGGCGGCAGTATTATTGATAATAATAAAAAAGTATTCGCTAAAGTTTTAAATGATGCAAGAATTCTTAATAATAATGCTGTTTATGCAGGGATAACTATTTTTGATCAATTTGTAAGGGATAATAATGATAATATTATCGGATATCTCGATGCTGAAGGGAAAATTCTAAATAGCGGCAGAATAAAAATAGGAGATTTGCAAGAAGACGGTACAGTTTTATCATCTTCAGGAATGGTTTCTGCGTCAGTTGCGCTTACTCATAATATTGTAGATTCTACAAATAAAATCATCGGCAGGCTTATGCCTGATGGTAAAGCTGTCGATTTTGAAGCAATAGAAATAGGACAAATTAAAGCAGATACTGATGCTGTTACTAAAACAGGAGTGAATATCGGCAAAATAATCTTAAGATATGATGTAACAGATAAAGACGGCAAAGTTATCGGTGGAATAAAACATAAAAATTTAGTCGTAAATGATAAAAATAAAGTTATCGGATATTCTATTGTTACAGGTAAAGTCTTTGATTTTGAAGACCAACTTATCGGCAAAATGTCTAAAGACGGCATAGCTAGAGATGCGGCTAACGGTATCATCGGGATTACGGCTTATTATCCGGAAGTTTTTGTTTTTGATAATAAAGGCAAAATTATTGGCTATTTATATGTTGACGGAACAGTTTATAATATGAAAGGCGAAAAAATCGCAAACGCTAAACGTAACGGCGATGTTGTAAATGATAAAAATGAAATTATAGGTAAAGCTATAACAGGTAGATTCGATTTTGCTTTTGATAAAAATAATGAATTTTTAGGCAGAGTTAATGAAGAAGGTGCAATTATAAGCGAAAAAAGAAAAAAAATAGGGCAAATTTATGATGATGGAAAAGCTGTCGATGAAAAAGGGCAAGAAATAGGATACGGCGTTTCCGGAGGTCTCGCTTTCGTGATTAATAATAAAGGAGAATTAAGCGGTTATATATTGCCAGACGGCACAGCAGTTACTAAAGACGGAATTGTTGCAGGAAGAGCCGATGCAAATGGAGTAGTGGTTAACATACAAAACGAATCTTTAGCTCGAGCAGCATTTAAAAATATAAAGTATGTTATAGATGATAATGGCGAGATTTACGGATATTTACTTCCTGACGGTACAGCTATTTCTTATAGAGGAAAAGAAATCGGCAAAGCAACTGAAGCAGAAGAAATTATAGGTGAAGATGGGATAATCGTCGGTAAAGCAGATATCGGCGGGAATAGATTTGTAAAAAATAATGAAGGACGTATAATCGGTGTTCTGGTTAAAGGCGGGGTTGTTGTTAGTAAAAATAATACTATTGTCGCTAGGGCAATAAAAGCTTCCAATAAAGGTGTTTTCGATGTTCCTCCAGGACAAATTAAAAAAAGAATTACTATAGATGGCGAAGAAATTGAGGTTATTGGTAATGAAGACCCTACAACACCAGATGTCGGTGCTGCAGAAGAAACACCCAAAGATGAGCCTTGGATTCCTACTATGCCTACTCCCGGAACAGATGTTTATGCTAAATATTTAAAAAGAATGAAAGAATGGAAAAAAGGCGAAACTGATAGAATAGGCAAAATAGAAGCAGAAAAATTCGTAAAAGATTTTACAGGAGATTATTCCGATGAAAAAACCAAAGATTGGAAAAAAATCTTAGGTTGGGAGAAAAATATATCTTCTTGGCAGCAAAAGTTAGAAAGAACAATATTGCAAGGAACACCTATTCCTGCTGTTTTAGCAAGGTCGGTTGAGGCCGGAGCTACATCAGTTCCTGCCGTTGCAATTGTTGAAAGAAACATTTATGCTGAAGAAGGCAGAAATATTATTATTCCGGCAGGAAGTAAACTTATCGGAGAAGCATCAGGAGGAGATAGCGGCCCTGATCCTCAAGTTAAGCTTTCGTGGACAAGGCTTATTAGACCTGATGGAGGCGCATTTAAGCTAGAAAATGCTGCATCTTCTAATGCTTCAGGGTCTACATCGGGGGTTCCCGGATATGTTGATCAAAGGCTTTATGATAAATATGCTTTACCAACAATGGTTTCTATTGTTAATGCTGCGTTTGCTTATAATATGGCAATGAGAGCCGCTAAATTTCAATATGAAGAAGATCAAAATGATAGTGAAGAAACAGGAGATGCCGGAGAAGCTAAAGCTGAGCTTGCTTTAGCCCGCTCGCAAGCTTTTAAAGATGCTTCAGATACTGTTACTAATCAAATTAAAAAAGTAACAGAGGAAATTTTGCAAGAAACAGCAAAACTTGAAACTAAAGTTACCGTTCCGGCCGGAACAAGAATGGTTGTTTATGCAACTACAGATTTATGGCTGCGTTCTGAAGAAGATGATATAGAAGAAGATAAAAAAGGCAAAGAAAAGCCAGAAATTC
>CAYWTE010000014.1:0-3561 GCA_964461145.1 uncultured Lactobacillales bacterium
AGTTAGCCTCGCGTATTTTATCAGCTGTAGTTGAGGTAAGCTCTCATAAAATGCGAACCGGTGATTTAGAAATGGGAGAATTTGGAAGATTAGCGGCTGCCGTACGAGAAATAGAAAATATGCCGTTATTAATCGACGACACTCCCGGCTTAACAGTAAGCAACATCAGAACAAGAGCCAGAAGAATAAAAAGAGAAAAGAATTTAGGCCTCATAATTATCGACTATTTACAATTAATCTCTTCCGGAAACAATAAAAGTGATAATCGAGTACAAGAAATTTCAGAAATCACTAGAGGATTAAAGTTAATAGCGAAAGAATTAAGCGTTCCGGTAATTTGTTTATCGCAATTAAATCGAGGCGTAGAACAAAGGGAAGAAAAGCGACCTTTATTATCAGACTTAAGAGAATCGGGCTCGATTGAGCAAGATGCGGACGTCGTAATGTTTGTTTACCGTGAAGTTTATTATTTAGAGCACGAAGAACCCAAACAAAGAGCCACAGAAAATGAAGAAAAATTCAATGCCCGAATTATAAAATGGGAAGAAGATAAAATCTTAAAAAAGAACTTAGCAGAAGTAATCATTGCCAAACAAAGACACGGGCCAATAGGCACAATCAAAATGCGTTTTGACGGAGAATTCACCAGATTTGATAATTTAGCCGCTGATGATGAAAATTTTAATCAAAATTAATAATTTATAGTTTACTATCTAAAATAATTATTCTATAAATATTAACAAAATCAGGGCAAAAAGGACATTTATGATATGATCTCTTCTCATAGCGCAGGAACAATACTTACCGTTGATTTGAATGCAGTAGTAGAGAATTGGAATTTATTAAATTCTACCTTAAAAAACAATTCAGTTTGCGGCGCAACAGTAAAAGCAGACGCTTACGGTTTAGGAGCGCAAAAAATTGCTTATGCCTTAAAATATGCCGGTTGCAAACATTTTTTTGTTGCCCACGTTTTTGAAGGTATTGAACTTAGAAATTCGGTAATATCTGAAAATATTTATGTTTTAAACGGCGTCTTGCCTAATACTGAAAAATTATTTGAAGAACATAATTTAATTCCGGTAATAAATAACTTAGAGCAATTGCATATCTGGCGTGAATATTCCCAAAAAAGAGAAAACAAATTAAAAGCAATAATCCACGTAGACACTGGAATGACAAGATTAGGAATGATGGATAAAGAATTCAAGAATATAATGAACGACAAAAATTCTTTTTCCGGCATTGAACCGATAGCGATAATGAGCCATTTAGCTTGTGCAGATGAACCTGAACACCCGAAAAATTTAGAACAATTATTATCTTTTGAACAAAGTGCTAAAATGTTCAAACAAAGATTCCCCAAATCTTGGGCAAGCTTTGCAGCCTCAGCCGGCATTTTATTAGGCAAAGATTACCAGTTTGATATTGCCAGACCAGGAATAGCTTTATACGGAGGCAACCCAAGAGAAAGAGCTAACGAGCCAAATCCTATCAAATCAGTAGTAACCTTAAAAGCTAAAATTTTAGAAGTAATAGAGGTCGACGCTGGTCATACCATTGGCTACGGCGCCAGATATAAAGCAAAAGAAAAATTACGAGTAGCCACCGCCGCCATCGGTTACGGGGACGGCATTTCAAGACGCCTTGATGAGCAAGGTTTTGGTTATATCGGCGTTTACAAAGTTCCTTTTGCAGGAAGATTATCAATGGATTTATCAACATTTGACGTTTCAGATGTTCCGGAAAACAAAGTAATCCCAGGGGAATTTATTGAAATTATCGGCAAACAAAACCCGATAGAAAATTTAGCAAGAGCTTGTAACACTATAAATTATGATATTTTAGTAAACTTAGGCAGAAGATGCTACAAAGATTATATAAAAGGAAGTGAGGAAAAATGAATTTTTTTAATTTAGTAGGACGTTCATTTATAAGTTTTCTGCAGGCTTTTGGCAGAGTAACACTTTTTACCATAACGTCCGTATCGCATATCTTCAGGTATCCTTTTTATTTCAAGCAAATCGGAAGACAAATGATAGAAATTGGCTTTTATTCACTTCCTGTTATCGGAATGACCACATTATTTGCCGGAATGGTAATGGCTCTGCAAACATATTCGGGCTTTTCAAGGTTTAATGCAGAAGGAGCTATTGCTGCAGTAGTAGAAATAGCCTTAACCCGTGAACTAGCTCCGGTTATGGCAGGTTTAATGGTTGCCGGCAGAATAGGCGCTGCAATGGCAGCAGAAATCGGCACAATGCGTGTAACCGAGCAAATTGATGCCCTAAAAACACTTTCAACAAATCCTTATAAATACTTGGTTGTTCCAAGAATTGTTGCTGGCATTTTAATGATGCCTATTTTAGTTTTAATAGGCGACATAATCGGCATTTACGGCGGATACATTGTCGGAGTATATAAATTAGGGTTCAACCCTGCTAATTATATTTCTGCAACGTGGCAAAATTTAGAAACGATGGATATAGTATCAGGCTTAACCAAAGCCGCAGTATTTGGGTTTGTCGTAACCTTATTAGGCTGCTATAACGGTTACCGTTCAAAAGGCGGCGCACAAGGAGTTGGAACTGCAACGACAAACGCTGTTGTTTCATCATCAATATTAATTTTAATACTAAACTACATTTTAACCGAGCTCTTTTTTGCCGTTTAACTATCTTAAGGGACACATAAAATGACAGAATATAAAGTAATAATGGAAGATATTCACAAACGTTTTGGCAAAAAAATTGTTTTAGACGGAGTTTCATTAAAAGTAAAATCAGGAGAATCTTTAGTAATCATCGGAGGTTCAGGCTCAGGAAAATCAGTTACGATAAAATGCATTCAAGGAATTTTAAACCCTGAAAAAGGCAGTATTTTAATTGATAACAAAGAAATCATCGGCCTTAGCGAAAAAGAATCAGAAAAAGTAAATGATAAAATCGGAATGCTTTTTCAAGGCGGAGCGTTATTTGACAGCTTAACCGTGTGGGAAAACGTTGCTTTTTCATTAATTCAAGGGAAGAAAAAAACACCAAAAAAAGAAGCAAAAGAAATAGCGATAAAAGTATTAGGACAAGTAGGATTAACTCCTGATGTGGCAGATTTATATCCGGCGGAATTATCCGGCGGAATGCAAAAAAGAGTTGGATTAGCAAGAGCTATTGCAAAAAATCCTGAAATAATTTTCTTTGATGAACCTACAACAGGCTTAGACCCGATTATGGCTGATGTAATTAATGAATTAATCGTCAAATGTACCAAAGAACTAGGCGCAACAGCAATCACCATAACGCACGATATGGCTTCTGTCCGTAAAATCGCCGATAAAATAGCGATGCTTTACAAAGGTAAAATCATCTGGGAAGGCACGGTAAGAGATATGGAAAACACGGATAATCCTTACGTTCGCCAATTTGTAAGAGGGGAAGCACAAGGCCCAATAACAATGGAACTAAAGGCATAAAAAAAACAAAATTAATTTAAGGAAACTTATTATGCGTGATGAAATTATAACAAAAAGATTAACTCTAACAAAATATTCACCTGAAGATCTTA
>CAYWTE010000014.1:3571-11245 GCA_964461145.1 uncultured Lactobacillales bacterium
TCTTAAAGAAATTATAAAATTAATTGAAGAAAATCCAGAGCGTTTAAGCAAATATTTTTATGTAAACTCTAATAGTTCTATTGAAGAAATAGCAAAAGTAGCTCAAGATTTTAATATTGAAACTTTAAATAAAATGAAAAAAAACCAAGAATTCATATACACTATTAGAAATGAAGACCATAAAATTATTGGCACAATAGGAGCAGGAGGGTTTCGCTCAAAAAATGCTTCTTTTTTTTATTGGCTTGGAGAAAAATATGAAGGAAAAGGATATGCTTCTGAAGCATTGGTAGCAGCAGAAAAAGAAGTTTGTGAGTCTGAAAATTGCCAAACAGCGACTATCGGATGCACTCACAGCAACACACCATCAAAAAAATTAGCCATAAAAAATGGATATAAATCAATACCGGTTCCTGACGGCTATCAAAAAGATTTTATTTGGTTTTCTAAAGAACTTGGAAATGAAAAATCTCTGCAAAATTCTAATTCCAAAACACATACATCAATTTTAGATTTAATTAAAAATCTTATAAAACCTAGAATTTTATGAGCAAAAACAACCAAATATATGTCTGTAACTCTTGCGGTTCTATTTATAACAAATGGCAAGGCAAGTGTGATGCTTGTGGCGAATGGAATACGATAACAGAAGATAAAACGCAAAAATCCTCAGCTGTTTTTATTAAAAGCAAAAATAAAGCAAATAAGCTTGATTTTTCTTCTCTAACATCAAAAGAAGAGAAAACTCCTCAAAGAACCATCACTAACATTAAAGAGCTAGACAGAGTTTGCGGCGGGGGATTAGTCTCAGGCTCAGTAATTTTAGTCGGCGGCGACCCGGGGATAGGTAAATCAACACTTTTGCTGCAAATGTCAGCAAATACAGCTAATTTAGGGAAAAACAGCCTTTATATTTCAGGGGAAGAAGCCCCTCACCAAATCAGATTAAGAGCATCAAGATTAGGCTTAGATAAATGTCCTGTAAAATTAGCCGCCTCATCTAATATTAAAGAAATTCTAGCCACATTAGAAGATTCTGCGGATAAACCTGATATCGTAATAATCGACTCGATACAAACAATGTTTCTTGATGAACTTGATTCTGCCCCCGGAACGGTTTCGCAAGTAAGAGCTTGTGCTTTTGAATTAATAAAAATGGCAAAAAAAATCGGTTTTGTTTTATTTTTAGTCGGCCACGTCACAAAAGAAGGAACAATAGCCGGCCCAAGGGTTTTAGAGCATATGGTAGATACGGTTTTATACTTTGAAGGCGACAGAGGACATCATTTTAGAATCTTAAGAGCGGTTAAAAATCGTTTTGGCGCCACTGATGAGATCGGCGTTTTTGAAATGACGGAAAAAGGCTTAATAGAAGTATCAAATCCGTCAGCATTATTTTTAGCCGAACGCAAAGGAAATGTTTCAGGTTCGTGTGTTTTTGCGGGCATAGAGGGCTCTCGTCCGATGTTAGTGGAAATCCAAGCTCTTGTTGCTCCAAGCTCTGGAAATGGCTCTAAAAGAGCTTGTGTTGGCTTTGATTCTAATCGATTATCAATGATATTAGCCGTATTAGATACCAGATGCGGATTAAATATTGGTACAAACGATATTTTTATAAACGTTGCCGGCGGATTAAAAATAACCGAACCTGCAGCAGATATTGCCGTTGCCGCAGCGTTAATATCATCATTTACTAATATCCCGGCATCAGCTGAAGGAATATTTTTTGGTGAAATAGGCTTATCAGGAGAAATTAGAGCTGTCCCTCAGCCTGATTTAAGATTAAAAGAGGCAAAAAAATTAGGGTTTAAAGAAGCTTTTATCCCAAAATCAATAAAAAAGAAAGATTCTTTTAACCAAAATAATATTATAATAAAAGAAATAGGCCACTTACAAACTCTTTTAACAGGCATAAAAAATGGAAATATTTAACAATTTAAACGGCATAGATACCTTTATTCTTATAGTAATGCTTTTATCTGCTTTATTTGCTTGTTTTAGCGGCTTTTTAAGAGAAGTTTTATCAATTATCGGCTGGGTAGCGGCTTTTGCTTCCTCAATGTATTTTGCGCCTAAAATCACCTTTTTCAATAACTACATTCAAGATGAAAAGATAGCTAATATTATATCCATAATAACAGTTTTTTTAGTTGTTTTAATCTTTTTTATGGTAATTTCTTATATGATAAGCAGTATCGTTTTAATTTCTCCGCTTGGCTTTTTTGACCGGCTTTTTGGGCTTTTATTTGGATTTATAAGAGGGGTTTTATTGCTAAGTATTGCATATATTTTAGCCTGCCAATTAATAGAAAAAGAAAATTTTCCAACTTCCGTAAAAGAAGCAAAGCTGCTCCCTATTATTGAAAAATCAGCAAAAATAGCACTTAATTTTACAAACACAGATAAAAATAATATAATAAATGATTATCAAAATTTATCTGCAAAAACTTCAGCTCTTGTAACGGAAACTATTGAAGAATTTAAATCTGATAAAAAATTACCGCCTGAAAACGTAACTCAAGAAAATTAACCCTGTTTCCATAGCGCAGCTTTTATTTTTTGTTCTATAAAATCATAATGATTTTGTAGCTCATCTTGAGGTATTTCAAATTTTCTGGGACTTAAATACTGTTTATTATTATTATTATTAATTTCAACTTTATTATTTTTTGTTACATTTTCCAAAGAAAAAGAGGGTTCTTTACCGCCTATTAATTCAAGATAAACCTCAGCTAATATTTCTGCATCGAGTAAAGCTCCGTGCAGCGTTCGATGGGAATTATTAATATTAAACCGTTGACATAAAGCATCTAGACTGTTTCTTTTCCCCGGAAACTTTTTCCTTGCCATTTCAAGAGTATCTAATACTAAAGGCATTTTAATATTTTTATAATCAGCCCAATCAAGCTCAGCATTAATAAATTTCATATCAAAAGCTGCATTATGAATAATTAATCTAGAATCTTCTATAAAATTTAAAAAATCATCGGCAATTTGAATAAATTTAGGCTTATCTATTAAAAATTCAGTAGTAATTCCGTGGATTCGCACAGCATCTAAAGGCACTTCACGTTCAGGATTAAGATACCATTGCTTAGCATTGCCGGTCGGCATATGATTAACTAACTCCAAACAGCCTATTTCAATGATTCTATCCCCGGTATAAGGGTCCATTCCGGTAGTTTCTGTATCTAAAACAATCTCACGCATTAATTTTTTCCCATACATTATCCACTTGTTCGCTTAAATTATTTTGATTATAATTATTTTGAATAATAAAGTCGGCTTTTTCGGCTTTTTTTGCAGAAGAGAACTGCCTTTTATTAATTTTATCTAACATCTCTAAGGGAATTTTTCTTTTATTTATACGTTTCATTTGAGTTTCCTCATCACAAACAACCGTAATTACCTTATCACAAACAGCATTTAACCCGCTTTCAAATAGCAGCGGAACATCTAAAATAACGTTATATTCTTTGTTATTCTTAATAAATTGATTAATTTTATTTTTAATTTGCGGATGAATAATACTTTCCAAATCATCTAACTTTTGATAATCATTAAATACGATATCTGCTAATATTTTTCTATCTAATTCATTATTTTTAAATGCTAAAGGAAACTTATTTTTAACTTGCAATAATAATTTTTCATCTGTTTCCATTAATTTTTTAACCTCATCATCGGCATTAAAAAGTATAGCTCCTTTACTTTTAAGCATTTGCGCTATAAAAGTTTTTCCGCTTGCAATAACTCCGGTTATTCCGATAATAGACCTCATTAAATAACCAACCTCTCCATCAACTCATTATCAATTTCAGGTTCAATACCAAACCACAGCTCAAAAGCAGGTATAGCTTGATAAATAAGCATTCCTAGCCCTGTCACTATATTAGCCCCCTCTTCTGCTGCTTTAATTAAAAAATCAGTCATTAAAGGATTATAAATTAAATCAGTAACAATTGTTTTATTTTTAATATTTTTAAAATCAACATCAAACAATTCCTCTTTTTTAAGACCAATTGACGTTGAATTAACCACTAAATCAGCATCTTTTAATATTTCTGAGCGTTCTTCAAAAGAAACAGGAATGATAATATTTTTTTCTATATCATTACTTAAAATTTGAGCTTTTTCAAAAGTCCTGTTGCAAAGATAAATTTTTTTAATACCGTATTTAACCAGACCGAAACAAACTGCCCGAGAAGCCCCTCCTGCCCCGTAAACTACCGCTGTTTTATCTTTAATCGCATTTTTATCAAAGCTTAATAAATTTTGCACAAATCCGATATAATCAGTATTAATACCAAAAGATTTACCATTTTTATCAAATTTAACCGTATTAACAGCTTTAATAATTTTCGCCTCAGGAGAAATTTCATCAACTAACTCAGCTAAATCAATTTTATGGGGAATTGTTGCATTAAAACCCTTAATTCCCATTTTAGGCATCACCTTAAAAACCTCTTTAAAATCAGCAGTTTTCACTTCTAAAGGAACATAATTTGCTTTAATATTATACTTTTTAAGCCAATAATTATGCATTACAGGTGATAAAGAATGAGTTATAGGATAGCCAACCACGCCAAATAACATAAAATTAAGCCTTTCTATTATTTTTTATCATTTAAAAAGATTCTAAAAACAAAACCTTACATTTAATAGTGTTAACAATGGGGATAACTCCGATTCGCTTAAAATACTTTAAAAACATTTAACCATAAACAAAAATTTATATTCCTATTTACCAACAACCATAAAAAATAACTAACAACTATAAAATAATTACTTTTAAACCTGTTTTATTAATATAATAAACGAAAATTTTATACCATATAAATATTTGAAAATAAACGAAAATTTTAAATATTTATAAAATAATTAACAAATATATTAACATTAAATAACAAATTTTATAAATATGTGCACAACTATCATAATAAAAAAATAATTAACATATTAAACAGGCTCAACTACCTACTACTATTAATTATTTTAAATAAAAAAGTAAAAAAGTTTCTTGACTAATTTCGAATAAAAATATAAAAACAAACATAATTCTTCAAAACAGCAAGAATTAAATTCAAATTTAATTTCCACTATAAAATTTATCAAAAAATAAATATTAGGGATAAAAAATATCAACAAAAACTAAGGGTACATTATGAATTTAAAAGAATTAAAGCAAAAATCTCCGGCTGAAATTATGACAATGGCTGATGAATTAGAGATAGAAAACGCCTCCACATTAAGAACACAAGACTTATTATTTGCAATATTAAAAAAACTAGCAGAAAAAGATGAAACTATAACCAGTGAAGGAGTATTAGAAATACTTCAAGACGGTTTTGGTTTTTTAAGATCACCAGAATCAAATTATTTACCTGGTCCTGATGATATATATGTATCTCCTGCACAAATCAGAAAATTTGCATTAAAAAACGGTGACACTTTAGAAGGTGAAATAAGATCTCCAAAAGAATCGGAGCGTTATTTTGCATTAACAAAAATAAATAAAGCAAATTTTGGCGGAATGGATGAATTAAGACACCGTATAAATTTTGATAATTTAACTCCGTTATATCCGCAAGATAAGTTAGAGATGGAGTATAATAATGGTAATGATAAGGATTTTACTACCAGAGTAATAGATTTAATATCTCCACAAGGTAAAGGTCAGCGAGGTTTAATAGTAGCTCCTCCAAGAACAGGGAAAACTGTAATGCTCAAGCAAATTGCCCACGCAATTACAGCTAATCATCCTGAAGTATATTTGATAGTATTGTTAATAGATGAGCGTCCGGAAGAAGTCACTGATATGAAACGCTCCGTTAAAGGAGAAGTAGTAAGTTCTACGTTTGATGAGCCGGCTATCAGACACGTTCAAGTAGCTGAAATGGTAATTGAAAAGGCAAAAAGATTAGTAGAACATAAAAAAGACGTAGTAATTTTGCTTGATAGTATAACACGTTTAGCAAGAGCTTATAACACAGTAATTCCAAGCTCAGGTAAAGTTTTAACCGGCGGTGTTGACGCTAATGCGTTGCAAAAACCAAAAAGATTTTTCGGAGCAGCAAGAAATATTGAAGAAGGTGGCTCACTAACAATCATCGCAACAGCATTAATAGACACCGGTTCAAGAATGGACGAAGTAATATTTGAAGAATTTAAAGGGACAGGTAATTCTGAAATTATTTTAGATAGAAAATTATCAGATAAGAGGATATTCCCAAGTATAGATATTACGAAATCAGGCACTCGTAAAGAAGAAGAATTAGTAGATAAAGCAACATTGTCGAAAATGTGGATTTTACGCAGAATATTAATGCCGATGGGAGATGTAGAGGCAATGGAATTTTTAATAAGCAAACTCAAAGAAACAAAAAATAACAACGATTTCTTTGATACAATGAACAGCTAAAATTGAACTTGAGCAAACTATCAGATAATATTTTAATTAAACAGCCGACCATATACGCATTATCAACGCCTTATGGCAAATCGGGAGTTGCGGTGATTCGTATCAGCGGAACGAGAGCGGCTGTTATAGCTGAGCGTTTCTGCCGAGTCTCAAATTTAAAGTCGCATAATATTAAATTTAGTAATATTTATAATCCTCAAACAGGAAAATTAATAGACCAAGGATTATTGTTATTTTTCAAAGGCCCAAAAAGTTTTACCGGTGAGGATATGTTAGAGCTGCAAGTACACGGGTCACTAGCTGTAATTAGAGAGCTTCAGGAAGCTTTAAGCTGTGAGGAAGAAGTTCGGATAGCCGAGAGAGGAGAATTTACCAGAAGAGCCTTTTATAATGGTAAAATGGACTTAACCACAGCAGAAGGCATTAAAGATTTAATAGAAGCAGAAACTAGTTTGCAAAAAGAGCAGGCTTTACAAGGAGTCGCAGGGCATATCAGAAAGCTTTATGAAGATTGGCGAGAAGATTTATTAAAGGTTTTAGCACATTTAGAGGCGTACATAGATTTTCCAGAAGAAGATATTCCGGAAAATATAATAACAGATATTGAGAAACGGGTAAAATTTCTAGCATCATCAATAGAAAATCATTTATTGCAAAATCAGTATGGGGAAAGATTAAGAGAAGGCTTTAAAATAGCAATTTTAGGTGCACCGAATGCAGGAAAGTCCACTTTATTAAACAAGTTAGCCAAAAGAGACGTGGCAATAACGTCAGAAATTGCCGGCACAACAAGAGATATTATTGAAGTTCATTTAGACATAGAAGGACTGCCGATAACAATTTATGACACAGCGGGCTTAAGGGATACCTCAGAACAAATAGAACAAGAGGGCATAAAAAGAGCCTTAGAAAAAGCGGCCGAGTCGGATATGATATTGCACTTAATCGACGGGCAGTCAAAAACTGATAATATTTTTAATAAAAAATTACAATTAAAAGTAGTAAAAGTAATAAATAAAGCCGACATTTTAACAAATCCATTAAAGAATAAAGAAGCAATATTAATATCTGCAAAAACAGAGCAAGGATTAAACGAATTAGTGAACTATATAAAAAATTATATTTTAGAAAAATATAATCCGCAAGAATCGATGTTAATAACAAGAGAGCGCCACCGTGAGGCACTAAGAGAAACATTAGAATTTTTGCAAGAATTCAACTTATCTAAAGCAATAGAATTAAGTACGGAAGAT
>CAYWTE010000015.1:0-10895 GCA_964461145.1 uncultured Lactobacillales bacterium
CGCAGGAATCCGCATAAACGCTCTTTTCAAAACTTCCCCAAAACTTCCCAGCTTAATTTTTAGGGCTTTTTAGAGTTTTTAGATTTCTTGATTTTTGAGGCTGGGTAAGGGGTTTAGATGGTGCCGGATAGAGGATTCGAACCTCTGACCTACGCATTACGAATGCGTTGCTCTACCAACTGAGCTAATCCGGCATAATCTATATAAAATAATTCTTAATATAACAAAAAATGTTAAAATAAAAACCCGTTAATTCTTATAACTAACGGGTTTGTTTTTTTCAAGTTAAATTTTAACTTTCAAGATCTTTTCCGGTTTCTTGGTCTACACGTTTCATTGAAAGTCTGACTTTTCCGGTAACGTTATCAAAATCTATACATTTAACATAAACTTCTTGGCGTTCTTTTAATACATCATCAACGGTTTTAACGCGTTCTTTTGATATTTCGGAAATATGAACTAAACCTTCTTTGTTAGCCATAAAAGTGACAACTGCTCCGAAATCTAAGATTTTAGAAACTTTGCCTTTGTAGATTTTACCTACTTCAGCGTCAGAAACTATGCCTAAAATCCATTCTTGAGCTTTTTTAGTAGCTTCAGAATCAGGAGAGAAAATCTTAACGAAGCCATCTTCTTCAATATCAATTTTGCAGCCTGTAACTTCGACGATTTCTTTAATCACTTTTCCGCCGGAACCAATAACGTCTTTAATTTTATCTTTAGGAACGTAAAGTGATGAAATTTTAGGAGCATTAGCATTTAATTCAGCTCTAGCTTCTTTAATTGCCTTGCTCATTTCGCCTAAAATATGCATTCTGCCGTCATGAGCTTGATTTAATGCTTTTTCCATAATTTCTTTAGTAATCGAAGTGATTTTGATATCCATTTGAAGAGCGGTAATACCATTTTCGGTTCCTGCAACCTTAAAGTCCATATCGCCCAAGTGATCTTCATCACCCAATATATCGGTAAGAATAGCAACTCTGCCGTCTTTTTCTTTAATCAACCCCATTGCAATTCCTGAAATAGGGCGAGGAATAGGAACGCCTGCATCCATCAAGCTTAAAGATGTGCCGCAAACTGTAGCCATAGAAGATGAACCGTTTGATTCCATAATTTCAGAAACAACCCTGATAGTATAAGGGAAATCATCTTTAGAAGGAAGAAGAGGGTGGGTGGCTCTCCAAGCTAGTTTCCCGTGGCCGATTTCACGTCTGCCAGGACCCATATATCTACCGACTTCACCAACAGAAAAAGGAGGAAAATTATAATGAAGCATATAGCTGTTTTTATCTTCAGAAGCAAGATTATCAAGCAGCTGTTCACTTTCGCCTGAGCCTAAAGTGGTAACAACCAAAGCCTGGGTTTCCCCTCTGGTAAATAGAGCAGAACCGTGAGTTTCAGGAAGAACACCAACTTCACAGCAAATTGGGCGAACCGTTTTAGTATCTCTACCGTCAATTCTAATGCCTGTATCAAGGATATTCCCTCTAACGATATCTTTATCCATATCGTTAAGAACTTGACCTGCTAATTTAATTTTTAAGGCATTTTCTTCGGTTATTTCGATGCTTTCAATTGCTTTTTTATGTAGCTCGGCAACTTTATCTTGCCTTGCTAATTTTTCTTTTATTTTGAATGCTTCTTTTAAGTCTTCGCCGATTAATCTTGAGAAAGCTTCTTTTAATTCAGAATATTCTGCAGGCATTTCAGGAACTTGCCAAGCATCTTTTCCGGCATTTTTTGCTAAATCATTAATCATTTTAATTACAGGCTGAAAAGCTTCAAACCCGAAGTTAACAGCTTTGAGCATAACTTCTTCAGAAAGCTCTTTTGCTTCAGATTCAACCATAAGGACGCCTTCGTTAGTTCCGGCGACAGTTAATTTTAAGTCAGATTTATCGGCATCTTGCAGTACGGGGTTAAGAACATATTCGCCGTTTACATACCCTACACAGGCAGCTCCGATAGGCCCTAAGAAAGGAATGCCTGATATTTTAAGAGCAGCTGAAGCGGCAATAATAGCAACGATATCTGAATCGTTCTTTTTATCGTGGCTTAAAACGGTACAAACTACTTGAGTTTCGTTCCTGAAAGTTTCAGGGAATAGGGGTCTGATAGGCCTATCAATTAATCTTGAAATGAGAACTTCACGTTCTGAAGGTTTGCCTTCACGTCTAAAGAAAGAAGGAGGAATACGTCCTGCTGCATACATTTTTTCTTGATAATTAACTGTAAGAGGAAAGAAATCTTGACCCGGAGCACATTCCTTAGCTGCGACAACGGTAGCGTGAACCACGGTAGCTCCGTAAGTTGCAACGACTGAGCCGTTTGCTTGTCTTGCAATTTTGCCTGTTTCAAGGCTTAAACTCCGGCCGCCCCATTCGATTTCTTCTTTATAGATATTGAACATAGATTTATTAGTCATATTATCACTTTCTTTATTTTTACCAAAAATATTAAACATTATTTTATTTCCAATCAACAACGTGCCAACAACAATAACTTAAAAAGCCCGTTTTACTTGGCACTTACTTAAAACGGGCTCTTTTTAAAAATTAATTATAATTATTTCCTTATTCCTAACTTTTTAATTAGGTCTTCGTATTTTTTCAAGTCGTTAGCCTTAACGTAATCGAGCAAACGTCTTCTTTGTCCGACCATAATAAGCAAGCCTCTTCTGGAATGGAAATCTTTTTGATGTTCTTTAAGGTGTTCGGTTAAATTTTTAATTCTTTCAGTAAGAATTGCAATTTGAACATCAGAAGAACCGGTATCTCCTTCGTGAATAGCAAAAGCTTTAATTAATTCTTGTTTTTTATCTTGAGTAATCGACATCATATTTCTCCTAAAATTTATAGATTAAACACTTTTTCAGGCTTAAGGCTTCCGTTATGAGCATTACAAATAGCTATTAATTTATCACCTAAGACTGCCTGAAATTTTTTATTTTGCGAATCTATATTGGTATTAATAGATTGACCGTTTTTGATTCGCGATGCTTCATCTTGGTTTAGAGCTAGCTCCGAGATGTCGCTCAGAACAGTTCTTATATTTAAGATAAAGCTTTCAGCTTCCTTATACTTTAGTTTTTTTAAATTTTCCAGTAAAATCGTATTATTTATAGAAAAAAAGCCGGATTTTATTCTTTTAAGTTCAGAAACGTGGCCGAAAGTGCCTGATTTTAATGCAATATCTCTTGCTAAACTTCTAACATAAAAGCCTTTAGAGCATTCCACATTAAATTCGGCTTCATTTTTATTGGTAAATCCGTTTTTTTATCCTTAGCCGCGGCACCTCAATCTATTTTAGGCTTAATAGTAAAATCAACCCCTTTTCTGGCAAGATTATATGCTCTCTCTCCGTTTATTTTAATCGCGCTAAAAGCAGGTGGAACTTGCTCTATTTCACCTTGAAAAGAGGGTAGGGCGTTAATAATTTCTTTTTCTGTAGGAATTTTATCGGATTTATTAATGATTTCGCCTTCCATATCGTCAGTAGAAGTAGCTACGCCTAATATCACCTTAAAGGTATAAGCTTTTCCGTTATTTTCCATATATTCGATTAGCCTTGTAGCTTCACCGAAAGCAATTGGCAGAACGCCTTCAGCCAGTGGGTCTAACGTTCCTGCAAAGCCTACTTTTTTAGGATTAAATATTTTTTTAATTTCACTAAGAGCTTTATTAGAGCTTAACCCTTTTGGTTTATATAAATTAAGCCAGCCGTTTATGATATTTTTTTCTATTTTCATTCGTCTTTTTTTGCGAGGTCTTGTTTTACCTTAGGGTCATTTAAAAGATTTTCGATAGATAAAGAATAATCAAAAGAAGTATCCGGCTTAAATAATAATTCAGGAATATTTCTTGCTTTCAATCGCTGTCCAAGCTCATATCTTAAATGTTTTTGATTTCTAATCAAAGCCTTAACGATGATATCCATATTTTGCCCGCCTAAAGGTATAACATAAACGGTGGCATATTTAAGGTCTTTAGTAACTCTGACTTCGCTGATAGTAATTGGTACGTCCATTAATTCCGGATCAATCAGCACGCCTTTTTCAATAAGAGCAGATAGAATTCTTCTTATATCTTCAGCTGTCTGCAGTTGTTTTTGCGAGAATGTATTTTTTTTAATAGTCATAATAATGCTACCCTAAAGTTTTCTTGATTTCTTGAATTTCATAACATTCAATAAAATCACCTTCTTTAATATCATCATAATTAGCGAAACTCATACCGCATTCAAAGCCTTCTTTTGCTTCTCTAACATCATCTTTAAAGCGTTTTAATTGAGATAATTCACCATCGTGAATAACAACGTTATCTCGAAGCAGCCTAACTTTAGCGCCTCTTTTAACCAATCCTTCAGTAATCATGCAGCCTGCGACTTTGCCTGTTTTAGTGATATTAAATACTTGGCGAATTTCAGCATATCCTAAGATATTTTCTTTTAATTCAGGCGAAAGCATACCCTCAAGAAGTAGCTTAATATCGTCCACAGCATCATATATTACTGAATAATAACGGATATCGATATTATCTCTTTTAGCCAAAGCTCTAGCTTGAGTATTAGCCCTAACATTAAAGCCCATAATAAATGCGTTTGAAGCTTGAGCAAGAGTTATATCAGACTCATTAATTCCACCTACTGCTCCGTGAATAATATTAACCCTGATTTCTTCGTGTTTTAATTTATCCAGAGCCCCGGATATAGCTTCAATAGAGCCTTGAACATCTGCTTTAATAATAACGGCGAGAGTTTTAGTTTTTCCGGTTTTAATCATAGCAAATAGTTGTTCGGTAGAGCTTCCGGTTTTTTTGATATTTTCTTTATCTTTTTCTTTTCTAGCTCTATATTCAGCGACTTCTCTAGCTTTAGCTTCATTTTCAACGACAATAAAGGAATCTCCGGCGATAGGGGAATTAACAAACCCTAAAACTTCCACCGGTTCAGAAGGAATGGCGCATTTTATTTTTTTACCTTGATCATTAAGAAGGGCTCTAACTTTACCCCATTCTTTACCTGCAACGAAAATATCACCGATATTAAGTGTGCCTTTTTGAATTAAAACAGTAGAAACGGCACCTTTTCCGGCTTCCATTTTTGCTTCAATAACGATACCTTCACAAGAACGGTCTTTATTAGCTTTAAGGTCTAAAACTTCAGCTTGCAGTAAAATGGTTTCAAGCAGTTTATCGATATTAAGCTGTTGTTTTGCGGAAACTTCCACGCACAAAATATCTCCACCCATATCTTCAATAACGAGTTCGTGATTAAGTAAATCTGTTTTAATTCTAGAAGGGTCAGCGCCAGGCTTGTCGATTTTGTTAATAGCAACGATAATAGGGACACCTGCAGCTTTAGCGTGAGTGATAGCTTCTATCGTTTGCGGCATAATTCCGTCATCTGCAGCAACGACTAAAATAACGATATCAGTAACTTTAGCGCCTCTTGCCCGCATAGCGGTGAAAGCTTCGTGGCCTGGAGTATCAATAAAAGTTATATATTCCCCTGATGGAGCTTGAACCTGATAAGCTCCAATATGTTGCGTTATTCCGCCTGCTTCTTTAGATACAACGTTAGTTTTTCTAATCGCATCAAGCAGTGATGTTTTTCCGTGATCGACGTGTCCCATAACGGTAACTACCGGAGGACGAGGGGATATAATCGCATCAGGAGTATCTTTTAATCTGATACTTTCTTCGACATCGGCATCGGATATTCTTTTGAATTTATGCCCCATATCTTCAACCACTAATTGAGCAGTATCAGCATCGATAGGCTGATTAATTGTAGCCATAATTCCAAGTTTCATAAGTATTTTTATAACGTTAGCGGCTTTTTCGCTCATTCTGTTAGCGAGCTCGGCAACTGTAATAGTGTCCGGAATAGTAACTTCTCTTACAACTTTTTCATAACTTATCGGAGCTTGTACCTTTTTAGCTTTTTTAGCTTTTTTAAATGTTGTAATGGAGCGTTCTTTTTCATCATCAGTCCAATCAGAAAGTACGCTTTGAACTGTTAATTTCCCTTCTCTCTTTTTTAAGTTAGCGGGAGCGGCTTTTTTCTTAAAGCGATTTTTAGCGTCATCTTTTTCTTCAGTAAAGATTTCGGTTTTGCTTTTTATTTTAACTTCATAACGAGTTTTTTCCGGTGAAGGAGGTTCAATATTTTGAGCTAATTCTTCAGGAGTTGGTTCTTTTTTTGAAGTAGCCTCAGTTTTATTTTTCTCATTATCTTTATCTTCAGTGTTTTCTGTATTTTTTTGAGTTTCTAATTCTTTTTCCTCGGCTAATTTAGCTTTTTGTATTGCTTCTAATTTTTCCTGCTCTAATTTTTTAGCATTTTCTTCTTCTTCTCTTTTTTTAGCGTCTTGAAGTATTTTTAATTTTTGAGCTTTTTCATCAGTCAAGACATTTTTTTTATTATCAGCATTATCATTATCTAGAATATGACGAGTTTTTCTCACTTCTACTTTAACGACTTTAGTCCGATTCCCGAAAGTTTGTTTTAAACTTTCCTTATTTTTTAGTTCTAATTTACCTTTATCAGATAGAGTTAATTTTCCGGTCATATTTAGTTTTCCTTAAATTGTTTTAGCCGATTTGTTTGATATATAATATTATTAGCAAAATTTATATCATTTATAACTATATGAGCGGCAAGATTTAAACCTAAAGCATCGCCTAATTCATTGATAGTCAGAGGGTTATTAATAATTTTTATGTTATTTAAATATTTTTCTATTTTCTCCTTAGAGTTGTCAGCTGTATCATTTGCGGACAAATATAACACGGCTTTTTGTTTTTGTAAACATTCCTTAACTTTTTCAAAGCCACTTATGAGAACGCCGGCTTTTTTAGCTAATCCAAGGGATTTAAGAAGTTTATTTTTCAGTAAATTTTCAATATTAATAATTAAATCCTCATTATTTTTTATTTTAACTACGGTTTTGAAGGCTTTATTGAAAGCTTTTTTATTCAAAGCGGCAAGCAAAATATTTTTACCGATAGTCAAATAGCAGCCTCTGCCTTCTAATTTACAATCTAAATCCGGATACAAAACTCCGTCGTCTGGGCTAAGAACAAAACGTATCATTTCGTTTTGTTCGAGCTCATTTTTAGTTAAAATGCAAGTCCTGATTATTTTTCTTTTTTGCTCTTGCATTTTTCCTCATCATTAAACCAATGTTCTCTGGCTTTCAAGATGATAGCATTAGCTTCAGTTTCAGACAAAGCATCTTCGCCTAATATTTCAACTAATTCATCACCAGCCAAATCTGCTAAATCGTCAAGAGTTTTAATTCCACTTTTGCCTAATTTAAGGAGCATTTCGTAATTGAGACCTTTTTGTTCAGCAAGTTCATTTTCTATTCCGAGTTTTTTACTGCTTGCTTGGAATTCTTTTTTCTTAAGCTCTAACCATTCTTTAGCTCTATTTTGCAGCTCTAAAGCGACATCTTCATCGAATCCTTCAATGCTGCTTAACTCAGCAGTATTAACAGCAGCTATTTCTTCTACTTTAGAAAATCCTTCAGAAACGAGAAGATGAGCAATCATATCTTCAATATTCAAAGCATCAATAAATCTTTGAGACTTGACTTTAAGTTCGTTTTGGCGTCTTTCAGCTTCTTGATCTTCGGTTAAGATATCGATATTAAATCCTGTTAATTCAGAGGCAAGTTTAACGTTTTGCCCTCTTCTTCCGATAGCAAGAGAAAGCTGGTCTTCAGGAACGATAATTTCGATACGGTTATTTTCTTCATCAATAACGACTTTAGACACTTCAGCCGGAGTAAGAGCATTAATAACGAAAGCGGCTTTATCATCTGACCAAGCGACGATATCTACTTTTTCCCCTTGCAGCTCGTTAACGACGGCTTGTACTCTTGTACCTCTAAGCCCTACACAGGCTCCGACTGCATCAATACTGCTGTCAGAAGACTTAACGGCGATTTTAGCTCTGGAGCCGGGATCTCTTGCAACAGCTTTAATAGAAATGATTCCGTCATATATTTCAGGAACTTCAGCAGCGAATAATTTTGCCATAAATTCAGGGCAGGTTCTAGATAAGAAGATTTGCTGTCCCTTGGCTTCAGGTCTAACATCAACGATAAAAGCTCTGCATCTGTCGCCGTTTCTGAACACTTCACGAGGAATAAGGTCTTCTTTTCTTAAGATAGCTTCATTTTTGCCGAAATCAATAATCACGTTACCGAATTCTACTCTTTTAACGACGCCGTTAATAATTTCCCCGATTTTGTCTTTAAATTCTTCATATTGTTTTTTACGTTCTGCATCTCTGACTTTTTGGGTTATAATTTGTTTAGCGGTTTGAGCAGCTATTCTTCCGAAATCTATAGGAGGGAGCAAATCAGTTATAAAATCGCCGATTTTAGCTTCAGGATTTTTCTTTAAGGCTCTTTTAAGGTGAATTTTAGTAAATTCTTCTTCTAAAATTTCATCATCAGCAACGACTTCTTGATATCTGTATAATTTAATTTCGCCGTTTTTGCGATTAATTTCTGCCCTAATATCGTTTTCCATGCCGTATTTGGAACGAGCAGCTTTTTGAATAGCCTGTTCCATTGCTACGAACACATCTTCTTTATCGATATTTTTATCTCTTGCTACGCTGTCTGCGACCTGTACTAATTCCGGTCTTGGCATTGCGGCTTTATTTTCCATCATATTGCTCCTTATTTATTTGATGAACATAATTGTTTTAACATATCGTCTGTTATAACTAACTTAGCGTTATCAATAACATTAAATGGGATTAAGAATTCTTTACCTTCTACATCAAGAAGAATTTCCTCATCTTTAATAATATCTTTAATAATGCCGGTAAATTTTTTACGATTTTCAACAAGGTTTAAAGTTTGCATTTTAACAATAAATCCTTTAAATTTTATAAAATCTTTTAATTTAGTAAGAGGCCTGTCGAGCCCTGGTGAGCTAACTTCTAAATTATACCTCTCACTTATAGGGTCTTCAACATCAAGAACGGCGGAAATTTGCTTACTGATATCAGAGCAGTCCTCAATCCCCATAGGTTTTCCATCTAGCCTTTCAGCCATAATTTGCAATGTTTTGCGTTTATCGCCAGACAATTTTACCCTAACCAGTTCATATCCCATATTTTTAATTACAGGTTCAATAATATTTTCCAGTTTTTCAAAAATATTCATAAAAAGTTCCTTATAAGTAATAAAAAAAGCGGGTGCTTTAAAAGCCCCACTCTCTAAAATTCTAAGTTAGAAAGTTTATTAATTTATAAATGTTGTTACTTATATACATAATTTTATTTTCAAATGCAATCATTTTTTTTATTATAATTAAAAATATTAGAGGTATAGAAGATATAGAAGATATAGGGGCAAACTTATGCAGGAAATTAAATCGATAAATATTATTAAAATCACAATAGGCTTATTAATTTTAATATCGTTATTATCAGGATTTAGCGGGATATTATACAATAACCCTTATTTTTATGCTATCAAATTTAATAATAATTATTTTTGCTTATCATTTTTGAACATTTTAGCCTTATTTTTTGCATTTAAGCTGATAATCAGACATTTAGAGCTGGATAAAAAGCTATTTCCGTTTTTGTGCGGCATATTAATTTTAATGCCTCCTTTTCAATTAATGACAGCCAGAGTCTCTTTTGAAGGAATTTTAGTTTTACTGCTTGTTTTAAGCATAATTAATATAAATAAGAAACCATTATTATCAGGCTTATTTTTATTTTTAGGAATGCTTATAAATTTTTATACGGCATTAATAGTTATCCCCTTGTTATTTTTAAAGAAATATAAAACGATAGGGATATTTTTACTTTTATTCTTAGGGCTAGTAGTATCACTTTTTGAGTATTGGAGTAATTTTGCAGGATACGTAGCAAATTATAACGCATCATTTCTGGATTCTTTGAACATTTTAGCATTTTTTGCGCCGGAATCGGTATTTTCATTTGATTACGCGGTAAAATCGGTTGAAATTAATCATTTTGTTTACCAATTTTTCTCCGGCAATATATTTTTAGCAGCCTTAGTAGTTTTTACAGTCGGGTTATTTTTACAAAAGAAGAATGAAATAAAAATAACAGATGAGTTAGAAAGCTTAATTTTATTATCTTTTTCCCCATTTTTAATAGGCGCAAGCTGCAATTATGCAGAATTGATACTACTTATTTTATTATTACCAACATTAGAGTATAGCTTAAAATTAGGAATTGGCTGTGGCAAATGTGCCTTTATGATAGTTTTAATCATAGCAGCATCATCACTTAGTTTTAACGGCAAAGCCTTTGGAATATCAGTTGAATATCAGAATATATTGAACAATTTTCCTGCAATATCAATTATGTTAGCCAATATATTCAGTATGGCAGTTAATTGGAAAATAGCAAAAAGTAAGACAAAAAAGAATTAAATTTTATTTTTTAAGTTTTTATTAATTATTGAAATATAATATGAAAGACAATAAAAAACACTGTACTATGTGCAATAAATTTGGTATAATAGCTTTAACAGGTTTTTGTTTGTTTATGTTTAATTATAAAGAAAGGTAAAAAAATGAGTAAAATATTATCAAGTGTTTTAATCTGTATGGGGTTAGCATTTACTTTAACGATTTTAATGGCACATCCTGTCTTTGCTCAGGACGCTAGAGCTTTTCAGGAAATAACAAAAAAAGCAGTGGAAATTTTCGGACAAGTAAGAAAAATAATTTTCATTGTAGGCGGCTTTGGTTTAATGGTTTTAGCGGTAGCTGCAATATTTGGAACTATAAGTTGGGAAAAGTTTGCTTATTTAGGAATAGGCTTAACAATCTTAGCTTTAGCCGGAGCAATAGTTGAATGGTTTGCCGGTGAAGACCCAGGTCTTG
>CAYWTE010000016.1:0-10754 GCA_964461145.1 uncultured Lactobacillales bacterium
TTAAAAGTTAATCTGGCTAAAGTTTCCCCTTATTTAACCTTGGTGTTTGACGAGGTAGATTCCGGCGTTGGAGGCGCTACTGCCAGCGCTGTCGGGGCACGGCTGGCAAAGCTTGCAAATGAGGTTCAGGTTATGGTAGTAACTCACTCTCCGCAAGTCGCATCTAAAGCCGCCTCGCATTTTAAAGTGGAAAAGAATGAAATTAATAAAGATAATGTGCAAATTTCCATTAAAAACTTAAAAATTAAAGAAGAAAAACTTGAAGAAGTAGCGAGAATGATGTCCGGTGAAATAATAACTAATGAGGCTAGAGCTGCTGCTTTAGCTTTATTTACCTAGTTTATTTTAAAAAGGTTTTTTATGAACATATTTTCAGATTTTGGCAATAAAAAAGTTCGTAACTTGACTCAAGATGAGGCAGAGATTGAACTTGTTTTTTTGTCTAAAAAAATAAAAGAGCTCGACGAAGCTTATTATAATGATGATAATCCCCTTGCTACCGATGCTGAATATGATAAATTAAAAAAACGCAATGAACAAATAGAAGCTCTCTTTCCTTTCTTGATAAGAGAGGATAGCCCTTCAAAGCGTGTTGGCATACCCGTAAAATCAGGGTTTAATAAAATAAATCATTCCATTCCTATGCTTTCTCTTGCCAACCTTTTTACCCCTGATGACTTAAGCGATTTTCTTGTTAGGATTAATAAATTCTTAGGGCGTCCAGATAATCAAGATATTGAAATTATTGCTGAGCCTAAAATTGACGGACTTTCTTTTGCAGCGATTTATGAAAACGGAAAACTTGTTAAAGCCGCAACAAGAGGTGATGGCTTTGTCGGCGAAGATATAACCTTGAATTTAAAGACTATTTCGCAAGTACCTTTAGAAATTTCCTCCCCTAATTTGCCCGAAATTTTAGAAGTTAGAGGCGAGGTTTATATGCCTAAATCTTCTTTTTCCTTTTTAAATGAAGCCCTTGAAAAACAAGGTAAAAAGCTTTTTGCTAATCCTAGAAATGCCGCTGCGGGCTCCCTTCGACAGCTTGACCCTGAAATTACCGCAAAAAGAAACCTAAAAGTTTTTATTTACACTTATGGAAATGTGCAAAATATCAAGTGGGATTCTCAAATCGAATTCTTAAATTATGCAAAAAATTTAGGCTTCCCCATTGCTGAAAATGAAATAAAAATATGTCATAATTTTAATGAAATTATGAATTTTTACAATCAATTATTCGAAAAAAGAGCAATGCTTGATTATGATATCGATGGTGCCGTTTATAAAGTCAATTCTATAAATCTGCAAAATCGATTAGGCTTTATTACAAGGTCGCCAAGATGGGCTCAGGCTCATAAATTTCCCGCTGAACAGGCTAAAACTATCTTAAAAAATATCTTGCTGCAGGTTGGGCGAACCGGCGCTATCACTCCCGTTGCTGAATTAGAGCCAGTTAATATCGGCGGCGTTATCGTTAAAAGGGCAACTCTTCATAATGAAGATGAAATAAATCGTTTAGATGCCCGAATCGGCGATATGGTTATTGTGCAAAGAGCAGGCGACGTTATTCCGCAAATCGTTAGTGTTGTATTAAAAGAGCGCCAAAAAAATGCCGAAAAATTCATTTTTCCTCATATCTGCCCCGTTTGCAAAAGCAATGCTTACCGAGAAGAAAATGAGGCCGTTTGGAGATGCTCTAATAAACTTTCTTGTCCAGCTCAAATTACTGAAAGCTTAAAGCACTTTGTTTCCCGAGATGCCTTTGATATCGACGGATTGGGCGATAAAATTATAGAAGATTTTTATCAATTTGAGCTGGTTAAATCGCCGGTTGATTTGTTTACTTTAGAAGCCCGAAATAATGAAGCTAAAATTAATGATAATGATTTATTTTCTTCAATTAACAAAAGCATAAACCCTCATTTACCTCTAGAAAAGCTTGAAGGCTGGAGGGATAAATCAGTAAAAAACCTATTTAATGCCATTAATAACCGCAAGAAAATTTCTTTAGAACGCTTTATTTATGCTTTAGGAATCCCCGGAGTCGGAATTGCTACGGCTAGAATTCTGGCAATGAATTATAAAACTTTAGATAATTTCTTAAATAAAATCTCTAAAGCCGTTGATAATCAAAGCGAAGAGTTTCAATTTTTAATTTCTATTGAAAATATAGGGCAAATAAGTGCTTCTAATATTATTAATTTTATCATTGAGCCGCATAATAAAAGCGTTATAGATTCTTTGAAAAATGTTATGGAAGAAATTATGCCCTTTGATGATAGTAAAATTAATAAAAACTCTCCTATTTCAGGTAAAAGCATTGTCTTTACCGGCACGCTTACCTCTATGACCCGCATTGAAGCTAAGGCAAAAGCATTGTCTTTAGGCGCTAAAGTTGCATCTTCAGTTTCGGCAAAAACCGATTTTGTCGTTATTGGGGCTGATGCCGGCTCTAAAGAAAAAACTGCAAAAGAATTAGGCGTTAAAATTATATCTGAAGATGAATTTATTCGTCTTACTAATTAGCTTTATTTTCTGCTGTATATGCACCTAATAATATATTTGCTTTTTTATACAAGGCTTTATCTCTGCATTGATAAGCTATTTTTCTGGCAAGAAGCAAATCTTCCTTGGCCGCAACTTTTTGATTAAGTTTATACTTTGCAAAGCCTCTGCCGTAATATGCTTCTGCTGAATAATCATCGTAACTTAATGCCGTGTTAAACTCTTTTACTGCTTTGGTATAACGACCTAGTGCAATTAATGAGTAGCCTTTTGATGAATAAGTTTTTGCAACTGTATTGTCGTGCTCTTTTGCCCGCTCATAATACTTTAATGATGTGGTATATTTACCTTTGCCGGCTAAATATTCCCCCATACTTGTATTATAAACGTTTTCTTTATTTGTTCCGCAAGAAGAAAGCATAAATGAACTGATTAAAGCTGCCACGATTAAATATTTTTTTATCATTATTTTCCGCCCTTATTATTATTATTATCTAAACACACCCAGTTTTTATAAATAGCACTTTTATTGTTAATGTAAAGCTTTTTTTATCAAGCTAATAGCTTCTCCTGCCTTGCTTATATCAGTGCCGCCACCTTGGGCTAAATCTGCCCGGCCGCCGCCGCTTTCGCTGCCTAAAGCCTTCGCTCCTATCTTTACTAATACTACAGCATCAATTTTTGACGTTAAATCTGCCGTTACTCCAACAACTATGCTTGCTTTGCCTCCGTTGCCTGAGATTAAAACGCAAACGCCAGAGCTTATCTTCTTCTTCAAATCATCAATCATTGATTTTAAATCTTTAGCTTCAACGTTATCTAATACTTTGCCTATAAAATTTATGTCTTTTATTTTTTCTATATTAGTATTATCTCCGCCGGTTGCCAGCTTTTTCTTCAAATCCAGAATTTCTTTGCTTTGATTTTTACCGTCTTCGATTAATGTGTTAATTTTTTGAATAATATCTTGTGCATTTAATATTTCATTTAATTTTTGTATTAAGTCTTCTTCTTTATTCCATAAATTAAGGGCATTGACTCCGGTAACTGCTGTTATTCTGCGTATTCCTGAAGCTATTGCCTCCTCTTTTATTATCTTAAATACTCCGATATCCCCTGTTCTTTTAACGTGAGTACCTCCGCAAAGCTCACGTGAAAAGTTGCCCATTGATACTATGCGAACTTCATCGCCGTATTTTTCATCAAATAATGCCATTGCTCCGGATTTTTTTGCCGCTTCAACTGACGTTACCGTGGTGATGCATTCTAAATTTTCCCTTATTTTATCATTTACAAGGGTTTCTATTTGCTGCTGCTCTATGATGCTTATTTTTTTATTATGTGCAAAATCAAAACGCAGAATTTCAGAATTTACCATTGAGCCTTTTTGGCATACGTGGCTGCCTAAAATTTCCTGCATTGCTTTGTGAAGTAAATGCGTGCAGCTATGATTTAATCTTGTTGCCTGACGATGAGATTTATCTATTAATAACTTAACTTCATCTCCTACTTTGATAACATTATTTTTAAGTTCGATTTGATGTAATATTAAATCGCCAAACATCTTTTTGGTATCTATAACTTTTATCTTAGCTCCTGAAGGAAGCTCTATCGTTCCGATATCCCCACTTTGTCCGCCTGATTCTCCATAAAAAGGAGTTTGGTTGGTAACTATAAAAACTTTTTCTTTCGATTTTGCTTCTTTTTCTATTTTACCATCTGCAATTATTGCTGTGATTAAACCTTCAGCTTCGGTTTTATCGTAACCTAAAAATTCGGTTGCTCCGACTTTTTCTTTTACCTCAAACCAGACTTTATCTAAGGCACTTTCTCCAGAACCTGCCCACGCAGCCTTTGCCTTTAGCCGCTGTTCCTGCATATTTTTATTAAAGCCCTCTTCATCAACGCTTATCCCTTTGTTTCTTAAGGCATCTGCGGTCAAATCTAAGGGAAAGCCAAAGGTGTCATAAAGCTTAAATGCCACGCTTCCGTTTAATTTATCCCCTGTTTTTAAGCCCTTAGTTTCCGCCGATAAAAGTTTCATTCCTCGGCTTAACATTTCACTAAAACGCTCTTCTTCATTTTTTATCGTTTCTGAAATCATAAAACTTGAGCTTATTAATTCAGGATATGCCTCTCCCATTTTTTCGCATAAAACAGGGACTAAGCGATAGATTATCGGTTCTGATGCCCCTAACATAAATGCGTGCCTCATTGCTCGGCGCATTATCCTACGCAAAACGTACCCTCTACCTTCGTTAGACGGCATTACTCCGTCTGCGATTAAAAATGACATCGAGCGGATATGATCAGCTATCACTTTATATGACGGCCTGTTTTCCGGAGTTATTTTTGCTTTAATTAAATCTAATTGTGCATTTATAAGCTCTTTAAAAATATCCGTTTCAAAATTATCGTGCGTGCCTTGCAAAACTGCAGCTACTCGCTCTAAGCCCATTCCTGTATCTATTGACGGTTTGGGAAGATTTATCCTCTCCCCGCTTGCTAATTGCTCGTACTGCATAAAAACTAAGTTCCAGATTTCAACAAACCTATCGCCGTCTTCATTCGGGCTTCCGGGAGGGCCGCCTTGAATCTTATCTCCGTGGTCATAAAAAATCTCCGTACAAGGCCCGCAAGGACCCGTATCCCCCATTGACCAGAAATTATCTTTGGTTGCGATTTTTATAATTTTATTGTCACTAAAACCTGCAACTTTCTTCCAAATATCAGCTGCCTCTTTATCTTCGTGATAAACTGTTACTGTTAATTTTTCTGGATTTAAGCCTAATTCTTTTGTTATTAAATTCCACGCAAAAGGTATTGCCTCTTCCTTAAAATAATCGCCAAAAGAAAAGTTACCTAACATCTCAAAAAAAGTGTGATGGCGGCAAGTGTAGCCTACGTTATCTAAATCGTTATGCTTGCCTCCTGCACGAACGCATTTTTGCACGGTTGAGGCTCTTTTATAATCACGTTTTTCCAGCCCTGTGAATACGTTTTTAAATTGTACCATTCCAGCATTCGTGAACATTAAAGACGGGTCGTTACTCGGAACTAAAGATGATGAAGCTACTATTTGATGCCCGTTTTTCTTAAAATAATCTAAAAAAACGTTTCTTATTTCTTTTGTTGTTGTCATTTTTTATTTTTAATCCTCTATACCTTCTTCACTGCCGTGAAATCCTGCAACCATATCTTTGCTGATTACGTCGTTTTTACCTCTGATTTGGGTTTCTATTTCTTCGGCAATTTTTGGATTATCACGCAAAAACTGTTTTGCATTTTCTCTGCCTTGACCTAATTTATCGCCTTTGTAAGAAAACCAAGCTCCCGCTTTTTCAACAATGCCCGCTTTTACACCTAAGTCTATTAATTCGCCCGTTTTTGAGATACCTTCGTTATAAACTATATCAAACTCAACCTGCTTAAACGGAGGAGCGACTTTGTTTTTTACTACTTTTACCCTTGTTTGTGAGCCGACTACGTCTTCTTTATCTTTTATTGAGCCTATTCTACGTATATCTAACCTTACTGAGGCATAAAATTTTAAGGCATTGCCGCCTGTTGTTGTTTCAGGAGAGCCAAACATTACACCGATTTTCATTCTGATTTGGTTGATGAATATAATTAATGTATTCGATTTTGCTACAGATGATGTTAATTTTCGCAAGGCTTGACTCATTAATCTTGCTTGCAAGCCCATATGAGAATCCCCCATATCTCCTTCTATTTCCGCTTTCGGTGTTAAAGCGGCAACTGAGTCTACCACTAAGACATCTATTGCTCCGGAGCGGACTAAAGTGTCGGCTATTTCTAAGGCTTGTTCGCCAGTATCAGGCTGCGAAATTAATAAATCTTCAATGTTCACACCAATTTTTTTTGCATAAGAAGGGTCTAAAGCGTGTTCTGCGTCTATAAATGCGCAAGTGCCTCCTTTTTTTTGAGATTCTGCTATTACTTGCAGGGTTAATGTTGTTTTGCCTGAACTTTCCGGCCCGTATATTTCAACTATTCTGCCTTTCGGTAAGCCGCCTATGCCTAAAGCTATGTCTAAACCTATTGAACCTGTCGATATCGCTTCTATGTCTACTACGGGGTTTTGCCCTAAACGCATTATTGAGCCTTTGCCGAATGCTCTTTCTATTTGCATTAATGCGGCTTCTATTGCTTTATTCTTTTCCATTTCCTTTTTTACCTCTTGTTTTTAAAAGCTTTTTACACACTTTAATTCCCTTTAATTTACCCCGATTCTTAAAAAGATAGCAACTGTTTTTTATTCTTTTAACTTAACTTTTCATCTCTGATATAACTTTGGAAATTAAATCTTTCAATGAGAATGGTTTTGCTAAGAAACTTACGTTATCGACATCACCTAATTTACCTTTTGCTATGTCTTCTGAGTACCCGGAGACTAGTATTACTTTTATTCCTGATATTTTCTCTTTTATTATTTTTGTTAATGAAAGCCCGTCTATACCCGGCATCATCATATCCGTTATGACTAAATCAAAATCCGTTTTTTCTTCTAATACTTTTAAGGCGCTTTCTCCGCAATCGCTTTCCGTTACGCTATATCCTTTGCCTCTTAACGCTCTTGAGGCAAACATTCTAACCGAATCTTCATCTTCCACGAGAAGTATTTTTATCTCTTTATCTAAAGAATCTTCCTCTGCTTGTTCTTCTTCTTTAAATAAACTTTTTATATCATTTTTATATGCTTTGGTTATCTTTAATATATCATTGTTTAAGCTTTTATCTTCGTCTTCAAGTTCAAATATATGCTCATTATTTTCATATCTGGGAAGGTATATTATAAATTCCGTGCCTAAATTAACTTTGCTCTTTACGTCTATGCAGCCGCCTAACTGTTTTACTATTCCATAAACCGTTGCTAATCCTAAGCCTGTTCCTTTTACACCAGAATCGCTATCCTTCTTTGTTGTGAAAAACGGTTCAAATATTTTTGCTATATTCTCTTTTTTTATCCCGCAACCTTCATCTTTTACAATTATTGTTATGTATTCCCCTGCTTTTAACTCCTCATTAAAATCTTCTTCTATTTTTAATACATTAGTTGATACTGTTATTTGTCCGCCTTTGGGCATCATCGCATCTCTTGCATTTATTACTAAGTTCATTATAACTTGATCCATCTGAACCGTATCTGCCCAAATATACCCAACATTCGTCCCGTGTTTGATTTCTATTTTTACGTTTTCGCCAACTAATCTATGAACAAAGTTTAATGAATCTGAGGCTAAAAAATTCGTTATATTTATCTTTTGTGGACGCATCGCTTGAGTTCTTGAAAATGCTAATAATTTACCTGCTAAAAGTGCTGCCCTTTGTGAATTGTTCCTTATTTGCATTATATCGTTATATGAACTATCGCCTGCATTATGTTTTTGAAGCAATAAATCGCAATAGCCTATTATTGCTGTTAATATGTTATTAAAATCGTGTGCTACTCCGCCGGCTAATCTGCCCATCGCCTGAAGCCTTTGAGATTGCGCAAAATGCTCTGATATTTGCTTCTTTTCCGCCTTATCTAAAAAATGAATTACTAAACCTTCTATTTCTATATCTATATCATTTACATATTTTAAACACGGGCTGGCTAATAACTGAATTGCAGTTTCTATTTCATCTTCACTATCGGGGCTCTTTAAGCGTACCTCCATATTTGCATTAGGTATTTCTCCGCTTTGAACTCTTAAAAGCTGTCCTGCTAGATCCTTGTAATCATTTACCGATATTATATCTTTTAAATAAAGATTGTTTAATTTTTCCTTTTTTGTGTCTATTAATCTTGATAAATAATTATTCGCTTCTAATATCCTTCTTTTTACATCTATAAAAGCTATGCCTATCGGGGCATCTTCAAAAATTAAACGCTTTTGTTCCTGCATCGTCTTGAATTTATGCTCTCGCTCTCGCTCCGGAATAACGTGCCTTATAACAGCTCCTCTTGCTACTTTATTATTATCCTCTCCTGAAAAAATCTCGCTCACAAACGCTTGAAATACTGCTCCTGTGCTTGACTTAAAAGATAACTCTCCTCGCCAAATATTATCCTTATCTAAGGGCGGAATTTCTCCGTTTATTATATCGCTTAACTCTTTATTATCACTGATAAACGTGTCTTTATTAGAATAGCCAAGCCACTGTATTAAGGTTGCATTCGCATATGTTATTTTTCGATTTTCATCAGTTAGATACATTCCTATGGGCGAAAAATCTATAAAATCTGATAAGTCTTTACGTTCTTGTAAATATATTGAGCCTAAGGCTCTGGTATCTGTATTATCGCTTATCTCCCATAACATCAGGTCTTTATTATTTTCTTTTCTCAACGATTCTTCTAAGCTTGATATGCTTATATTAAAAAAGCTGACGACCCCTTTTTTATCTCCCACTAAAATACCAACTTCTTCGCAAATGTTTTCTTTTGCTGCTGATTCTAAGCGCTCTAAGGCAAATTCGTTATACTCGCCTTTTATGGCATTGGTTATGAAAAACTCTAACGGATGCGAAAAATTCATAAAAAGTTTTTGAGCGGTTTTATTTTTATATAAAACTTCTCCATTATCATTAATTATTAAATAAGCCTTAGGGCTGCCTTCAAGCAGCTTTATCCCCAGCTTAGCTGATAGTTTCTTGTTTGAGTTCCATAACATACTTAATAACCTCTGCAACTGCTTGATAATGTTCTTCCGGTATTTCTCTATCTATCTCCACTGCTGCATATAATGCCCTTGCAAGCGGAGGATTTTCTACTATCGGAACATCATTCTCCCTTGCTATCTCCTTTATCTTTTGTGCCATAAAATCTACACCTTTTGCAACTACCTTCGGAGCATTCATTGTTCCCATTTTATATAATAATGCTACCGCATAGTGATCAGGGTTAGTAATGATTACGCTGGCGTCTTTAACATTCTTCATCATATTATTACGGTATCTTTCCATTCTAATCGACCTGATTTTCGATTTTATTAACGGATCTCCCTCCGATTCCTTATATTCATCTTTTATTTGCTTTATGGTCATTTTTAATTTCTTGTTATACTCAAATCTTGTGTATATAAAATCTATTATCGCTAATACGCACATTATTATTAAAACTGCAAATAAAAGCCAGACTATCATCTTGTGTAATATTAATAATATTGCAATAGCCTCCATATCTATCATAAAAGGCAAGTCTTTGAGTTTGGGATATGTTACGATAAATATTGCTATGAATACCAACGTTATCTTTAATAATCCCTTTATCGTTTCAATAATCTTTTGCATCGTGATAAAATTCTTTAATTGAGAAAAGACATTTAACCTTTCCCATTTTAATTCTGATATCTTTTTTGGTGTAAATAAAAAGCCTATTTGCCCTAAGCTGGCGGCAAGCCCTAATAAAAACATTATTGCTAAAGGAATCGCTAAGATTAATCCTATATCTAAGCTTATGCTGGCGGCTATGCCCCTTATATTATCAGATGAAATGGTTATGCTGTCGGAGTGTTCTATATATTTTGTTCCGAATATTTTAAATTTTTTCATTACAAAAGGCAAAATCAGCCAGACTATAAATAATGCCCCTAATACTACTGAAAAATTCTTTACTTCTTGACTTATCGGGACGTCGCCATCTTCCCTCGCCTTGCTAAGCCTTCTTTCTGTCGGCTCTTCCGTCTTTTGGGATTCGTCTTCTTGTTCGCCTTCTGCCATAACTTATTACCTCTGCAAAAAATCTATTATTGTCGTTTCAAAATATTTCATAAATCCCATCATCATAAATGATAAAGTAGTTAAAAATATCCCAAAGCCAAACAATATTTGTGCCGGTGCCATTACAAAAAATACGTTCATTTGCGGCATAAACCTTGAAAGCAGACCCATTCCTGCATATACTATCAATGCAAAAACTAAAAACGGTGAGGCTAATACAAAGCCTATGTAAAAACTCTTGTTTAATATGTGTGATAAAAAATCCCCCATATCGCCTATATTTAAACTTAAATCAGGAGGGAAAATATAATAACTCTCTATGATTGCCTCTATCATTAAATGATGCATATCCGTTACGAATATCATTGTTAACGCTAAAATAGATAAAAACGATTCCATAATCATTGATTGATTGTCACTTACCGGATCAAATACTTGGGCTTGCGACAAACTTATTGCCGTCGATATCGTTGAACCGGCAAAACTTAATGATGCCATTATGAATTGTATAATAATGCCTATGA
>CAYWTE010000017.1:0-10737 GCA_964461145.1 uncultured Lactobacillales bacterium
TAATTTTGCAAATCGGTGAAAATATTGAAATTAAAGCCGATGAAATTATTAATGGGACAAATAAAGCAATATTGCCAGGGCTGATGAATGGCCATTCTCATAGTCCAATGGTGCTGCTTAGAGGGTATGGTGATGATTTAAACCTTTATGACTGGCTTAATAAATATATTTGGCCGATTGAAGCAAAAATGACCGGCGAAGATATCTTTTGGGGTTCAAAAATGGCGTGTTTGGAGATGATTAAAAATGGAACAACGTTTTTTGCCGATATGTACTGGAAGTGTGAAGCTACGGCAGCTGCCGTCGCTGAGATGGGGCTTAGAGTTGTCGTTAGCGAATCAAAGGCCGATGCTATGAGTAATCCGGTTTCTCCTGACGTTTTTTATAAAAGATTAGAAGATAAATATGCAAATATTAAAGCTCTTAAAAATGATAGAATTAGTTTTATGGTCGGGCCGCACGCAATTTACAGCACAACCGCGGAAGACTTAAAAGCAGTTAAAGAATTTAGTGAAAAATATGATTCTTTAGTGCATATTCATGTTTCTGAAACTAAAAAAGAAGTTGATGATGCCGTTAGAAAAAAAGGCGCAAGGCCTGTTCAATATTTAGAAAAATTAGGCCTGGTTAATGATAAGCTGATTGCTGCTCACTGCGTATGGCTTAATGAAGATGAAGCTAAAATTATGGTAAAAAATAATGCGGGCATAATTCATTGTCCGACCTCAAATTCTAAGCTTAGTGCAGGTGCGTTTAATTATAAAATGTTAAAAGAAATGGGGGCTTGCAAAATCGGCATCGGAACAGATGGAGCTTGTTCTAATAATAGTTTAGATATGTTTTCAGAACTTAAAATAGCAGCATTGGTTGCAAAATTGTCAAGTATGGAGCCTACGACATTTAATGTTAACGAATTATGGAGCTGCGTGAACAAAAATCAGGCAGAAATTTATCGCCTTAACTGCGGGGAAATTAAGGAGGGTAAATTGGCCGACGTTATTTTGGTTGATTTAGAAAATGTTTTGATGCAGCCGCAGCATAATTTACTTTCAAACCTTATTTATTCTGCAAACGGAAGCGTTGTTGATACAACAATTTGTAACGGCAAGGTGCTGATGAAGAATAAAATAGTTGAAGGCGAAGAACAAATTATTCAAGAGTTCAAAAAACATGTTAAAGAATTATTCGCTAGAGTATAAAAAAAATAAAATATAAAAAATATAGGAGCAAAGAAAAATGAAATTCACATTAAGTTGGCTTAAAGATTATCTGGAAACTAATGCTTCCGTTCAAGAAATATCAGAAACTTTAACAATGATAGGGCTGGAAGTTGAAGAAATTATTGATAACTCAAAAACTTTAGAGCCGTTTGTTGTCGGTGAAGTTATTGAATGCGGTAAACATCCTGATGCCGATAAACTGCATTTGTTAAAGGTCAGCAAAGGTGCGGGGGATATTCTGCAGGTTGTTTGCGGTGCTCCTAATGTTAAAAAAGGCTTAAAAGGAGTTTTAGCGTTAGAAGGCGTTATTATTCCGGTAAACGGAGAGCCTTTGAAAAAGGGAAAAATAAGAGGGCTCGAGAGCCAAGGTATGCTTTGTTCAGAGCGAGAGCTTCTTTTAAGCGATGAACATAAAGGCATTATCGAGCTTCCTCTTGATGCTAAGGTTGGTGAAAAAGCTGCAAAATATTTAAATACTGATACGATTTTTGAAATTAATATTACCCCTAATCGCTCGGAATGCTTGGGTGTTTACGGTATAGCAAGAGATTTAGCCGCAGCCGGGTTAGGCAAACTTAAACCTTTGAATATTCCGCAAATTAAAATAGTTGGTAAAAGTGAAATTAACGTTAAGATTCAAAATCTTAAAGCTTGTCCTAAATATGTCGGCAGAATGATTAAAGGCGTTAAAAATGTGCAGAGTCCTGACTGGCTTAAAAATCGATTAATGGCTATCGGGCTGCGGCCGATTTCGGCGTTGGTTGATATTACTAATTATATTTGTTACGATTTATCCCACCCGCTTCACGTTTTTGATATGAAAAAATTATCAGGCGATATTACGGTTAGAAATGCTCTTGAAGGCGAGAAAATCTTAGCCTTAAATGAAGCAGAATATCAGCTTGATGAGCAAACTTTACTTATTGCTGATGATAAAAAACCGCTTGCTATTGCAGGGGTTATGGGCGGTGAGCATAGCGGCTGTGATGATGATACGGTTGATGTTTTCTTAGAGTGTGCTTTTTTTGAACCAGTATCTGTTGCCAGAACAGGCAGAAAATTACAAATAATGTCTGATTCACGGTATCGATTTGAAAGGTTTGTTAATCCTTCTGATTTAGAGCAAACAGCCGATATTGCTACAAAAATGATTGTTGATATTTGCGGAGGGCAGCCTTTTGAATTAGTTACTTCGGGCAAAACTCCTGACTTAACTAAAAAAGCAATGCTGCGGCATTCTCGGATTAAAGAGTTTTTAGGGCTGGATATCCCTTTGCCTGAATGTATTAGAATTTTAAGCGTTTTAGGGTTTAATCCTCAAGAAAAAAATGGCGTTATAACCTGCACGTCTCCTGCGTGGAGGAATGATATTGAAGGCGAACACGATTTAATGGAAGAAGTGTTTAGAATTTATGGCTATGATAAAATTTCGCTCAAATTTATTGATAGAGCGCATATGCCGAAAATGAATTTAACACCGCTGCAAAGGCTTGAGATTACTATCAGGCACGCTTTGGCGGCAAACGGGCTTTTAGAGGCGGCAACGTGGAGTTTTACATCATCTAAATATACAACTGATTTCTTAAAAGACGGGCAAAAACCAGTGATGATTAAAAATCCGATAAGTGCCGATTTAGACCAGATGCGTCCGTCACTTTTGATTAATATTCTTCTTTCTGCTGCAAGAAATATTGATAGAGGGTACTCTGATGAAGGGTTGTTTGAAATCGGTCCTGAATTTAATGATTATACTCCGACTGCACAAAAACAAGTAGTTAGTGGGGTTAGGTTTGGTTATAATCATAAAAGAAATTGGCTGGAGGATAATCATAAAGTCGATGTTTTTGATGCAAAAGCAGATGCTTATGCAGCATTAATCGCAGCAAATGCTCCTACTTCAATGCAAATAGTGCAAGGAGAAGCTCCGGAATATTATCATCCTTATCGTTCGGGAACGTTTAAGATTGGCAAAACGGTTTTGGGGTATTTCGGGCAAATTCATCCGCAGATTTTAGAAAAATTAGGGGTTAAAGATGCTGTTTGCGGGTTTGAAGTGTATATTGAAAATATTCCGCAAAAAAGGGATAAGGGGAAAGCTAAGCCTTATCTTGAAATGCACCAGCTGCAGCCGCTTAAAAGAGATTTTGCTTTTATTGTTGATGCAGAGATTCCATCTGCAACCCTTTCTCAGGCAATTTTAGCGGCGGATAAGGATTTGATTAAAAATGCCGAGGTTTTTGATCTTTATCAGGGAAAAAATATGCAGGAAGGTAAGAAATCTTTAGCGGTAGAAGTTATTATTCAGCCGATTAATAATTCTCTTTCTGAAAAAGATTTAACTCTTCTTAATGATAAAATAATCTTTAATGCAAAGAAATATGCTGGTGCTGATTTAAGGGTATAATTTAAGATAATAGCTATAAAAAAAGCCCCCGATGTGGGGGCTTGATTTCTGTTAACGGGTGCGCTGTCCCATTATTCTGGATTTAAGCAGCATATTAAATCCTTGTCCGATGCCTTTATAAACGGGGTCTACAGCTTTCATTGTTTTTTCCACTGCAGGTTTTGCTGTATCAATAGCTTTTTCATATAATTGTCCCGGTTTGGTCATAACTGATTTTAAAGCTTTGCCGTTCATATTTAAGCTTATGAAACTTAGTAATTTTGAAGAATTAACATTAGCAGTGCCTTTAGCAGCTTTTGCAACTAAATCTCCACCGCAGCCGATAGTTTTTACTGTACTACCTATAGAATTTACAATAGATTTAAGTATATTATCTGCCATTTTTTTAACTCCTTTCTTTAAACAAAGAGTCTTTATTTTTTCTTTTTATTCAATTTTAGAATACTCTTACTTTTTATTTTTGTCAAGAAATTATTAAGAATTTACAGTTATTAATTTTTAAGCATAACAAATGTTTGAGAATGATTGTATTTTAATTTTTTCAGCTTTTAAATCTTCCTCAGCTTTTTCTAAATCACAAAAGTTTTGAATGTTTAACCAAAATTCTGCCGTAGTTCCAAAAAACATAGATAATCTTAAAGCAATATCAGGAGTTATGCTTGTTTTGCCTTTAATAATTTTGTTAATAAGTGTTTTTGAAACCTTTATTTCATTGGCTAAGCGATATTGAGAAATATTTAATGGGTCTAAGAATTCCTCTTTTAATATTTCTCCAGCTGTTACTTTTATTTTTTTCATTTCAACTCCTTTTTAGTGATAATCTACGAACTCTATTCCCTGAGCCATATTATCTTTCCCATCAAAGCATATTCGGTACTGGTCATTTATTCTGATTGAATATTGCTCTTTCCTATTCCCTTTTAATTTTTCTAATTTATTTGAGGGAGGAATAGACAACTCTTTTAAATCTCTAGCGGATAAAACTTGAATTAATTTTATTTTTGCTTTTCTCCTTAAATCGTAAGATAATCCTTTTATCATATCTCCGAATAATAAGTTTTTTGTTATTTTATCTTTAATTCTATCCATTTTAAGTCTTTTACTAATTAACTATTAGTTTAATAGTAAACTAATAGTTAATTATTGTCAAGGATTTTATAAGGCAACTTTCTTTTTGTTTCGAGCAGATTTCTTGGCAGATTTTGCGATTATGTGGTCAATGCGCTCATCTTTTATGCCAAAAGGCTCTTGATGAATAACTACTTGTGATGAAGTAAAGGTCGATTTTATATCATTTTCAATAATGTCACAATATTTATGAACTTCATTTAAGTTTAGTTTTCCGTCTAATTCTAAGTGAAATTCAAAAAATTCACCATTGCCGGTATCACGAGTGCGTAAATCGTGAAAATCTTTTACAAAACTATGACGGCTTATAATTTCTTTTACTTTTTCTCGCTTTTCAATGGGAAGCTCATAATCCATTAAAGTTTTTATTGCAATTATCGTTAAATCTTTGGCTAAAAATAATAAATAAACAGCTATTCCTATCGCAGCTAATGGGTCAAAAATCTCTAGGCCGGTTATTTTTACTAAAAACATAGAGCCTAAAACTGATAAGTTCGTATAAATATCACTTTTATAATGGGCGGAATCGGCTGATATTGCCTGAGATTCGGTATGTTTGATAACGTAATTTTGAAATTTTACTAAAAATAAAGTGGCGATTAAACTTATGCTCATAACGATTATTCCTAAAAGGCCTGTTTGTATTTCTTGCGGGTTGAAAATTCTTCCTAAAGCATCAAAAATTACAAAAGCTCCTCCTGAAGCAATAAAAATTCCTTGTGCTAAGGCGCTTAAGGCTTCTACTTTTCCGTGGCCGTATCTTCCGTTTTTATTAGGCGGAAGGGAAGATATTTTAACAGCTATAAAGCTTATAAAACTTGAAACTATGTCGGCTAAATTGTCAATCGCAGAGGCTAAAATTGCCGGAGACAGGGTGATTAGAGAAACTAAAAATTTTAAAATAGTTAAAATTACGGCAGTGCTGATACTAAAAATAGTTGCAAGATGTTTTAGGCGATTCTTTTCTTTAATTGTTAAAGGCATTTTTCAAAGTTCCTTCTTTAAATCAATTTTTTGATTTTGTTTTAGGTGAAAGAATATTCCCCCAATATTTGAGCGGATTCTTTTGTGAAGATAAACTAATGGAGCGGCTTTTGAAAATTTTTATTTTTATATCGCTTGACCAATAATTTTTACCAAGGCCGGCTTTTATTTTTAAGTTTGCTATAAAATCGGAAGAATTTGGAATTTGTTCCCAAACAGCAGGTAAGTAAAGAGCTTTTTTATTCTTTTCTTCAAGAATTACCCCGTCAATGTTTGGGGTTAATTTTGATATAAGGTCAGCTTCATTTGCAAAAGAAATTTCTAGCGGTTCGGTTAAAAGTGAGATTGTTATGTCTAAATCTTTTATTTCTTCTGCGGTTAATGGATTAAAACGAGTGTCCTTGAAAGCTGCATTGAAAGCATTGTTTGAGATGTCTTGGCCTAAAGCTTGATATTTTGATAAAGAGCCGATGCAGCCTCTTAAGTCTTTGTTTTTATTAAGAGTTACAAAAGTTGCTAATTTCGAGCTAAAAACAGCCGGATAAGATTTTAGGATTATGGGTAACGGACGATTTTTTTCTAAGCCGTTTATTATTGATTGTACCGCTATTTTAAGCATTTCTTCGCCGTATTTTGCTATTAATTTCTGATTATATTCATCTTGAGCGGATAAAAAGTTTTTATTAGAGGTCATAAAACCAAATGTCCCGTAACCTACAACTTTTTCTTTATTAAGGTTTGTGGTGTCCCAAGAATTTTTAAGAAAAAGCGGCAAGCTTTCCATCTCTTTTGTTTTTGCGGCAAGAAGAAAAGCCTTTAAGGCAAGAGAAGCACAGGCGTCAGTCTCTTTAATCCCTTGATAATTAAAGATTAAAATATTTTTTGCCGTTATCGCATCTGTTTCTTTTGCATCTTTATAGCTTAAATAATGGCTTAAATCAGTGCTTATAACAGTTAAAGCTTCCGGTGTATTTAATGCCCGCATAATTATGTCTGCAGCGGTTTTTATATCTGTTCTGCCAATTAAAATAGGAATAATTTTAGCCTCAGGGAATATCGTTTTTATTAATGGGGTTTGAACTTCTAGTGAATGTTCGGTAGAAAAAGCTAAATTGTTAAAAGAATCTTTTTTTATATAAGGAAGTGAGCTTAACATATTAATCGTTTCAAGATCTAAATCAATGTTGCCAAGAGGAGTTTCCCATTGTTCGGATTTATCAATGATTATGCCGGGGAAAGATACTCTATGCGGCTCGCCGATTAAGAATATCTTTTTGAATTTTTTTGACTGATTGGCAAACATAAAAGTTTGAGTGGCAAGTTTGCCCGAATATTGATATCCTGCGTGTGGAACAATAACAGCATTTAATCCAGCTTGAGGAGGGATTGTCCCTTTCTCATTAATTATCGGTTCTTTTATCCAAGAAGAAATTTGAGAATTTAACTTTTCTTTATCTTGCTCATAAAAGCTGCCGGCAAAATTTGCTTTTCTTATTTTTGTATCTTGCAAAGTTTGGGCATTAATAGTTATCCCTTGGCTAAATGCAAAGTTATTTTCTAATAAAAAACATAAAAAGAATAAAATTTTTTTCATATTAAAATTATAACGGTATTTTTTGTTAATTAAAAGTATTTTTACTAATTTTAATTATAATATTATATAAAATAAGGAGTTTTTTATGAGGTCTATTTTATTTTTGCTGCTTTTTATATCTGTTTTAGGGACGGCAAAAGCTCAAGATAATAATGCAAATAATGATAATGTGCCAAGATTTGTTTGTCTTAAAACAGATGAAACTAATCTTAGAACAGGGCCGGGGTTAAATTATCCTATAGATTGGGTTTATGTGAAAAAAAATATGCCGGTTGAAGTAATTAGGGAATTTGAACACTGGCGAATGATTAAAGATTTCGAAGGGACAAAAGGCTGGATACATCGTTCAGGATTGTCAGCAAAAAGATATGCCTTTGTTTCTGTAGACGTTACAAAACTCAGAAAAGTCCCTAAAGATGAAGCTCAAGTTTTGGCATATTTAAAGAAAAAAGTTGTTCTTAAAGTTAAAAAATGCCCTAAAAGATATGATTTTTGTAAAGTATCACTTAACGATAATGACAATGATTATGAAGGCTGGGTTAGAAAATCTGACCTATGGGGCGTTTATATAGATGAGAATTTTTAACTGTTATCTAAAAAGCTTCTAAGCTTCCTTGAACGGCTAGGGTGCTTGAGTTTCCTTAATGCCTTTGCTTCAATCTGGCGAATTCTTTCTCTGGTTACGGAAAATTGCTGACCAACTTCTTCTAAGGTGTGGTCTGTGTTCATTCCTATGCCAAAGCGCATTCTTAAAACACGCTCTTCACGAGGGGTTAATGAAGATAAAACTTTTGTGCAGGCTTCTCTTAAATTTGCATTTATAGCTGAATCTATAGGTTGAAGAGCATTTTTATCTTCTATAAAATCTCCTAAATGAGAATCGTCTTCATCACCAACCGGTGTTTCTAAACTTATTGGTTCTTTAGCTATTTTCATTACTTTGCGGACTTTTTCAAGCGGCATTTGTAGGCGTTTTGCTAATTCTTCAGGTGAAGGCTCACGGCCGATTTCGTGAAGCATTTGTCTTGAAGTTCTAACTATTTTGTTTATCGTTTCTATCATATGGACAGGGATTCTAATCGTTCTGGCTTGGTCTGCTATAGAACGTGTGATAGCTTGTCTTATCCACCAAGTTGCGTAGGTTGAAAATTTATAACCTCTTCGGTATTCAAATTTATCAACCGCTTTCATTAAGCCGATGTTGCCTTCTTGAATTAAATCTAAAAATTGCAACCCTCTGTTTGTATATTTTTTTGCTATCGAGATAACTAATCTTAAATTAGCTTCTATCATTTCTTTTTTGGCTTTTGCGGCTTCTCTTTCGCCTTTTTGAACAAGAGAAACAACTTTGCGATATTCTTCTATCGGCATTCCGGTTTCTTTTGCTATGCCGATTATTGAGTTGTGAATAGCTTCTATTTCCGCTGAATTATTTTCAAAAAATTCTTTCCAGCCTTTGCCTGTTTGCTTTTTTTTGTTATCGTTAATCCAATTTGGGTTTAATTCCGAATTTTTGTAAACGGCAATAAAATCTTCCCTTTTTATTTTGCAATTTGTAGAGATTCTTAGTAACTTGCCTTCTAATCCCATTAAATTCTGATTAGTGGTTCTTAAATTATTAACCAACTCTTCTATTCTATTAGAATTTAAGTGAATACTTTCTATTAAGGCTATACATTCTTTTTTGATTTTATTATATTTTTCTTCAGTTTTTTTATCGGTATCTTTGCCTTTTAATAAAGCCTCTAAGCGATAAGTTTGGAGCTTCCTAAGTTCTTGATATGTCTGGGTTATTTGGCTTAAAGTCTTTTTCGTAGGCTCAATTAAGGATTCTTCCATTTTAGAAATGGAAACAGAAGGCTTAGAAAAACTGTCTTCATCATCACCATCATAACTATCGTCGGTTTTGTGAGAAGATTTTTCATTATCTTCATCATCAGAAATATTTCCTTCGTTATCTTCAATTTCTTCAAAATCATCGCTATCTTCGCTGTCTTCTAAGCCGTCGACATCGGTTTCTAAATCTTCATCAAGTTCATCGCTGCTTTCTAAGGTTTTATCTAAATTTTCAATCGATTTTTGGGCTAAGAAAAATTCAGCTTCAGCTTTTGCTAATTGGTCTTTTGAAGGTTCTTGTATGTAAGATGCTTCTAAATCTATGATATCTCTTAAAAAAAGCTCTTCACTTTCTAATTGTTCTTGCCATTTGGAGATTTCTTTCATTGTTAACGGAGATTCGCATATCCCGCTTATCATAACAGCTCGTCCGGCTTCTATCCTTTTGGCTATTGCAATCTCGCCTTCTCTTGATAAAAGCTCAACGCTGCCCATTTCTCTTAAATACATTCTAACAGGATCGTCGTTTATGCCGCTTCCTTCAACGATATTGCCTTGCGAATCGTCGATATCTTCATCTAAATCACCATTTAATTCCGTTACGGTAGATTCTTCTAAATCTTCTTCGCTGTCGGTAATGCTAATCCCGAGTTCAGATATTTTTGCCATATAATCTTCTATTTCTTCAGGGGAATATTTATCTTCCGGCAAAGAATTATTAAGCTCATCAACCGTTATGTATCCTCGTTCTTTGCCTTTATTTATTAATCTTTTAAAAGAAGCCGAAGTATCTATTAAATGCTCCATTGAGTCTTCTTCAAAATTGGTATTATTTGCAAAGCCGGATTCTAATTCTTTGTCAGACATTTTGTTGTTATGCTCCTATATGGCTAATAAGGCTAATAAAATTAATTATTTTGCTAAAAAAGTCAAGTTATAAAAATTATATAATAATACTTTCAAATGTTTTCAATTTGGTTAATGCAAGAAATAATCTTTTCTCGGTGCAATTTTAAAGCATTATATTTGTTTATTATCTCAAAATCTTGAGAAGATGAATCTAAAATCATCTTATGAAGTTCGTTGATTTGTTTGCTTATTGCTTTTTCTTCGAACCTTAAAAGTAAAGTTTGAAATTCAGTTTTTAATTCTTCATCATTTTGAATTCTGAGTTTTTTATTTGCAAAAATTTCGCTTTCATCTTTTAAAATGCCAATATCTATTTTTGAGAATTCTTGATTTATTATATCTAAACTGCTGTTTTCATTGTTTATTATAATTTCATAAATACTATTTAATATTTTGTTTAAGTTCGTATTTGTGCTTTCTATGCTGATAATTTCGTCTTTAAATATTAAACCTAATTGAGGGAAATTAATTAAATAATTTAACATTGTTTTAAAATCTAAATCATCATTTGGGAGGAATTTATTAGGTTTTATAATATTTTTATTTACTGCTGATTTTTTTGTACCTATAAATGTTTGAAAAAATTTATCTTTTAATGCTCGGCGATAATGATTTTTTATTGATACATTATTGATTTGATTAACAAAATTTTCAATATCTTG
>CAYWTE010000018.1:0-2837 GCA_964461145.1 uncultured Lactobacillales bacterium
TAAAAGTAAAAAAATCGCTCCCCCCGCAAGAAGTTCCAGAAAAAGAGAGCGGAAAGGATAAAAATAAAGAAACCTCATCTCCGGAAATAAGCTTAGTTGACGATGATAATGACTATGATGAAGAATCTGATGATAATTATTCAGAATCGGTGACTATTTCCTCTGCTCCCAAAAAGTCTGAAATTAAAGACATAAAAGTTGGAGGATCGCAAGAGCGGCAAAGTGTTTCTATTAGCAGCATAAATGATTTAATATCATCAAAAGGATTTGAGGTTATTCAAGGAGCATCTATTAGCGGTATAAAAATTGATTATTTAGGAATTGGCGCAAAAAATTTAGTTATTTTTATGCTTGATGATAAAGGTGGAGATTGGCTTGCTGATGAAGAGCGTTTCAACGATGAAGACCCGTTATGGTTTTCTGAGAGTTCGCACCGAGTTTCTCCGGTTCAGCTTTTAAGTAAAGTTAAAAATGACCTCTCTAAAAATTTACGGAAGAATAAAACGGAAATAAATATAGAAGGCATATTAGTTTTCATTAAAGGCAAAATAATTAATGCTGATGATATGCTTGAGATTTGGAGCGGATTAAAAATAAAAGTTGTAAGATATCAAGAAGGTCTGCCGCAAAGTTTACTAACGCTTGAAACCAGTATTCCTGAAAGTGGCGGAGCGGCAACTTCAGAACAAATTGCCGCTATAAAATCTGCCCTTGAATAAAATAGTCAAACCTATTTGTATTCTTTAAATACTTCAAAATAATCCCTAGGATGATTACAAGCCGGACATTTTTCTAAAGCCTCAGAACCATTATGCATATATCCGCAGTTTAAGCAGCGCCAAGTAATATTTTGTGGCCTTTTAAACACCGTATTATTAGTAATAAGATTAGCAAAATGTTGATATCTTTGAGCGTGCCCTTTTTCAGCAACTGCAATTTTTGAAAAAACATCTGCAATATCATGAAATCCTTCATCTTTAGCAATTTTTGCATAATCAGGATACATCTGGTCAAACTCGTGAGTTTCACCCATAACGGAAGCTTTTAAATTTTCAAGTGTTGAACAAATTTTACCTGCAGGAAAAGATTCGGTAATTTGAACATCTCCACCTTCTAAAAATTTAAACAAACGTTTAGCGTGTTCTTTTTCTTGGTCTGCAGTTTCTTCAAATATTTTAGAGATTTCAACATACCCTTCTTTTTTTGCAACAGAAGCAAAATAAGTATATCTATTTCTGGCCTGAGCTTCTCCGGCAAAAGCAGTTAAAAGATTAATTTCGGTTTTAGTCCCCTTAATTGATTTCATTTACTTCCTTCCTCCTATAAAAAAATTCATATAAAAATAAAGTATAATTATTTTAATATAAAATCAACCTCAACCGTTAAATAGTTTACAATTAAAATAAAAAAGGTTAAAAATCTGAATATAAAATTTGAAAAAGATTTTCTTTATAATAATTATTATATAAAAATACATTTTCAAAAACTAAACTTAAAGGATTATAAGAGTAATGTTAAACTTAAATTCAGTTTTTATATCAGGAAAAGAAGTCATCCCCTTAGTTGACGGCGGCAAAGGGATAAATGCAACAGACGGCTTCAGTGCGGGAGCTTGGGCAAAAGAAAATACAGTTGGTACATTTTCCGGCATTAGCCCTGATTATTTTGATGAAAACGGTAACCGCTCAGGAGCAAAGATTTTTGGCAAAACAAGACTAGAAAGACAGCGTGAATTAATTGAACAAGCTGTTAAAGGAGCTATTGACCAAGCAAAAATTGCGTATGAAAAAGCTTCTGGAAACGGCAGAATTCACATTAATATTTTGTGGGAATCCGGTGGCAGTCAAGAAATTATGGAAAGAGTTTTAGAAAACGCTAAAGGAATGATAAATGGCGTAGTTTCAGGGGCAGGAATGCCTTATAAAATGGCAGAAATAGCCTCTAAATTTGAAACATATTATTATAGCATAGTTTCTTCAGCAAGAGCTTTTAACGCTCTTTGGCTTCGTTCTTACAAAAAGTTTTCAACCTTTTTAGGCGGAGTAATTTATGAAGATCCTTGGCTTGCCGGCGGACATAATGGCCTTTCTAACAGTGAAAATCCTAACATTCCTGAAAGTATGTATAAAAGGGTTTTAGAACTTCGCCAGCAAATGACTAAATTGGGCATAGCCTCAACCATTCCCATTATTGTAGCAGGCGGGATATGGTCATTAAGCGAGATGAAAGATTTTATCGATAATCAAGAATTAGGCAGTATAGCTTTTCAATTTGGCACTCGCTCGCTATTAACGACTGAAAGCCCGATTAGTGATGCGTGGAAACAAAAGATGCTCACCCTTAACAAGGGCGATATCAAGCTTCAAACATTAAGCCCCACAGGCTTTTATTCTTCGGCTGTTCACAATGCTTGGATGCAAAAAATGGAAGATAGAATATCAAGACAGCTTCCGTTTACTGTTATTCCTGACGAAGAATTTAATGTCGAAATTGAAACAGATAACAAAGCCAAAGTTTTTGTGAAAAAAACTGATTTTACTAAGATTTCAAACTATAAAGAACAAGATTTAAGCAGAATTTTTAAAACTCCGGACAACACATTAGTTTTTTTAAATAATGAAGATGCCGAAGAATTTAAAAATGACTTAAAAACCTGCAGCGGCTGCCTTTCAGAATGTCGCTATTCTTCTTGGTCACAAATAAGGGAGGGCGGCGTTAGCGGCAAAATACCGGATCCCCGGACTTTTTGTATCCATAAAAGCTTAATGAAAATCGGACACGGAGGAAGCGTGGAAGATAACATAATGTTTTCCGGACACTTAGGATACAGGTTCAAA
>CAYWTE010000018.1:2847-6012 GCA_964461145.1 uncultured Lactobacillales bacterium
CTTTTTATAAGGACGGCTTTATTCCGACAACAAAAGAACTCATAATAGCCTTACTTGAAGGTAAATAATTATTAAAAACCATCTATAAGTTGATAAAAGTTATCCCCAGCATCACTATATGTTGGGGATTTCTTTAAAAATTAGTTTCAATCTGTGTTTTTTTATACAAATATAACTATGTGGTAATGGTGTTTAAAAAATAGCAAAATAACAAGCTAAGCTTTGTTTTTGGCTATTTTGAGCGTATTTTAGGTGTATAATCGTGGATGATATTGCAAAAATATTTAAATTAATCAAACCGGCTAAATTAGCGGTTATCGGAGGGATTAGTATCTTTATTTTAGGTGCGCTTATTTTTATAGCGGCACACTTTTCCAAATCAGATAATATGAGGAGTCTTTATAAAGACTTAAATGCAACGGACGCCCGTTCAATCACCTCATATTTAGAAGAAAAAAAAATAAACTACATTACAAAAAACAACGGCTCAGAAATTTTAGTATCAGAAAAAGACTTAGACCGAGTAAGAATAGATATGGCCTCACAGCAAGTCCCAACCTTAGGTTCGGGTGCCGGATATGAATTATTTGACACAGTAGACTCGCTTGGTTCAACAAACTTTATTCAAAACATAAATTATTTAAGAGCCTTAGAAGGCGAGCTTTCCAAAACGATTCGCTCAGTAGACGGCATAAAAAATGCCAGAGTACACTTAGTCCTGCCTAAAAGAGAAATGTTTTCAAGAGAAGAGCAAATTCCGAAAGCCTCTGTTATCTTAGCCCTTAAAACCGCAAAAGGATTTACAACACAGCAAGTAGAATCGATAAGACATTTAGTCGCCGCTGCCGTTCCGAAATTAGAATTAAAAAATATTAGCATAATCGACAGCTCTGGAAATCTTTTAACCGATGATTATGAAGATAACGAACACGCAATCTCGGCAAAAAACGAAGTCAGACGGCTTGATTACGAAAAAAGGCTCTCAAACAAAATAAAATCGATGGTAGAAAAAGTTGTCGGATTAGGTGGCGTTCAAGCTCAAGTTAGTGTTGATATGAACTTCAACAAAATCGTAACAAACGAAGAAATCTTTAATCCTGACGGACAAGTCTTACGTTCATCACAAACAACGGAAGAAAAAGGCAACGCCAAAGAGGGCGATTCGAATACTGTTTCAGTTGGGCAAAATGTACCTAACGAATCTTCAAATACTTCCGGAAACGGCGGTAATTTCCAAGAAAATTTAAAAACAGAAGAAACTGTTAATTACGAAATTTCAAAAAAAGTTATAAATGCAGTAAAAACTACAGGAGAAATAAACAAAATTTCTGCAGCCGTAATAGTTGACGGATTTTATCAAGAAACGGAAAATGGAGAAAAAAAATATGTTCCGAGAACTCCGGAACAAATGGAAAGTTTAACTGCAATAGTAAAAACTGCCATCGGTTATAGTGAAGATAGAGGCGATAAAGTTGAAGTAGTAAACATTCAATTCAAAAATTATGAAGATGAAATTAAAGATGCAAAAGAAAAGACTTTCCTTGGCTGGACGAAAGAAGAAATTATGCAGCTAGCAGAAGGCTTAGGCGTAGCATTAGTTTCAATTTTAGTCATAATGCTGATAATTAGACCATTAGTTAAAAAGGCCTTTGAACCTGCTCCGGAAGAAGAAGAAGAGCATATAAGCTTATTAGAACAGTCTAAAAATTTAGTAAGCAACTCCGGCTTGCTAGACAAACAAATAGATGATGATGACGAAGATGAAGAAGAAATAGATTTTGATGAATTAATAGACATTTCAAAAGTAGAAGGCCAAGTTAAAGCATCTTCGGTTAGAAAGATAGGAGAAATTGTAGACAATCACCCTGAAGAAGCCTTATCGATTATAAGAAATTGGATGTATCAGGAAAATTAAAAATAAAAAGGTAAAATAAGAAATGGCAGGAAACTCATCAGAAGAATTTAGAACAATAAGCGGCCCGCAAAAAGCAGCAATTTTACTTTTATCTTTATCAGAAGAACAGTCAGCAAAAATCTTTGCAATGATGGACGATGAAGAAATAAGGGAGCTTTCAATCATTATGGCGAGTTTAGGCAACATCGGAGCAAATTTAGTTGAAAGATTGTTTGTTGAATTCGCCGATGCTATATCTTCAACAGGTTCATTAGTCGGAACATACGAAAGCACTGAGCGTCTTTTAACAAAGAGTATCGGCAAAGATAGAGTAGCCGCCATTATGGAAGAAATAAGAGGCCCGGCCGGTAGAACAATGTGGGATAAATTAGGTAACGTTAACGAACAAGTTTTAGCTAATTATTTAAAAAATGAATATCCACAAACCGTTGCTGTAGTTTTATCAAAAATCAAAGCAGATCATTCGGCAAAAGTCCTCTCGCTCCTTCCTGAAACTTTTGCGATGGAAGTAATTATGCGTCTTTTAAGAATGGAAAATGTTCAAAAAGAAATCTTAGACGGAGTTGAACAAACATTGAGAACAGAATTTATGAGCAACCTAACCAGATCTTCAAGGAAAGACTCTCATGAACTGGTTGCCGATATCTTTAACGGGCTTGATAGAAATACCGAAAGTCGCTTTATGTCTGCCTTAGAAGAACGTAATCGAGAATCAGCAGATAGAGTTAAGAAACTAATGTTCACCTTCCAAGATTTGATAAGAATTGACAGTCAAGGCATTCAAGTCTTGCTTAGAATGGCAGAAAGAGAGAAACTCGCTCTTGCTCTTAAAGGCGCACCTGAGAATATCAAAGACCTGTTCTTCTCAAATATGTCTGCTCGTGCTAGCAAGATGCTTCTTGAGGATATGGAAGGCTTAGGCCCTGTAAGAATGAAAGATGTTGAAGAAGCGCAAGCCGCTATTGTTGCAACAGCCAAGGATTTAGCTACATCAGGGGAAATAACGATAGCTGAAGGCAATTCCAACGATGAAATTATTTATTAATAAAAAAATATTAGGTAAGATAAAAAGTGGATATAAAAAAATTTATGTTTGATAATGATTTTTCGGTTTCATCTTTTGAAATTCCTGATGAAAACAAAATTATTGACCCCGAAAAACCGAAACAAATAGCTGATGAATTAAAACTTAGAATTGAAAAAGAAATTTTAAATTCAAACGATAAAAATAATAATAGTCAAGAAGACGA
>CAYWTE010000018.1:6112-10629 GCA_964461145.1 uncultured Lactobacillales bacterium
GTAAAAGATGAAATGCTTTTAGTCTGCATAGAAATTATAAAAAAAATATTGCCGATATATGCAGAAAAACACGGCACAGATGAAATATTAGATTTAATAAAGCAGAATATTCCGCTTTTATATCAAGAGCCTAAATTGATAATTAAAATTAACGATAATATAAAAGATAAGATAGAACCAAAGATAAAAGATATAATGATAAAAAATGCCCACAGAGGAGAATTAATAATTATCGGGGACAATGCCCTTGATGGATTAAGCTTTAGCATTGATTGGGCTAAAGGCGGATTAGAAAAGAATACAACAAAATTTCTTGAAAGTATAAAACAAAAGAATAATATTATTCAAACAACTGATGGAGAATAGCAAATGGCGGAAGAAAATAACAATTTAGAGCTTGATGAAATAAAGTCAGATCCGGCAGTAAAAGATAGCAGCGCTGTTGAAGAACAAATAATTAATCCATTAGATGACTTGCCTTCATCAGGAGCAGATTTAGAAGCTTTATACGATATTCCGGTACAAGTTTCAGCCGTACTCGGCAAATCAACCATACAAGTAAGTGAACTATTAAAACTCGGTAAAGGCGTAGTAGTTGAGCTTGACAGGAAGATAGGCGAACCGATAGACATTTATGTTAACGACCGCCTTGTTGCCAGAGGAGAAGTAGTTATAGTTGAGAACAAATTAGGCATAACGATGGTTGAAATTATCAAAACAGATGCGAAATAAACAATGAACGTTTTAATTATCGGAAATTTAAATGGACACATAGGAACCGCCGGCAAAGTTGCCATTGAAGGCGGAGGAGAAGTTTTATTAGCTTCAGATACGGAAAAAGGACTTGATTTTCTTCGCAAAGGCAGCCCCGATGTTGTTATGATAGACGTTACGTTAGATATAAAAACTTTTATAGATAAAGTTAAAGCAGAAAGAATTAATACCCCGATAATAGCTTGTGGAATAGCCAATGATGCAAATGCTGCCGTAAAAGCCATTAGAGCCGGAGCCAAAGAATATCTGCCGCTTCCTCCTGATGAAGAATTAATAATGGCAGTTTTAAAGGCATTTACAAAAAATGAGCATAAACTTATTTTTGGCGATGAAAAAACTAAAAATATCATAAAAATGGTTGAGCAAATAGCTCCTTCTGAAGCTAGTATTTTTATCACCGGAGAATCGGGAACCGGCAAGGAAGTTTTCGCCAGATTAATTCATAATAAAAGCAAGCGTTCAAATAATAAATTTGTTGCAATAAATTGTGCCGCAATTCCTGAAACATTACTTGAATCAGAATTATTCGGACACGAAAAAGGAGCTTTTACCGGAGCTGTTGCAAGAAGAATCGGTAAATTTGAAGAAGCAAACGGAGGAACCCTTTTGCTTGATGAAATTTCTGAGATGGATTTAAGGCTGCAATCTAAGCTCTTAAGGGTTTTGCAAGAAAAAGAAATTGACCGTATAGGAGGCAAAAATCCAGTATCGGTTAATGTTAGGATTATCGCCACATCTAACCGTAATATGCTCGAAGAAATAAAAAAAGGAACTTTCAGAGAAGATTTATTCTTCAGACTTAACGTTGTTAATTTAAATCTTCCTCCTTTAAAAGAAAGAAAAAATGACATTCTGCCTCTTTGTGAATATTTTATAAATAAGTATTCAGAAATAAACGGCATAAAAGAAAAGCCTCTCTCTTCAATAGCGAAAAATAAACTGATAAATTACCATTGGCGAGGCAATATCAGAGAACTAGAAAACACCATTCATCGCGCCGTATTAATGGCAACAGAAGACGAAATCTCAGCAGAAAATATTATGCTTTTAGAATCTCCTGTTAATACTTCAAATGATATTGAGAATCCTAATTTTATTGGTCAAAAGATAGAAGATGTTGAGCGAAATATGATAATAAATACCTTAAAACATACTTTTGGCAACTGCTCTGAAGCAGCAGGAATACTCGGGATATCAATAAAATCATTAAAAAACAAAATTGATTTATATAAAGAAAATGGCTTTAATGTGCCCTCCTCAAATCGTACTTTAGAATGAAAAGAGCAATAATTTATGGAACAAGCTCAAGCGATAAAAGATAATAATATAAAAGGATTAGAGGCTTCTTCTGGCTCTGAATCTTCTTTTGGGCTTGCTTTAAGTTCGGCATTAAAAAGAGGGGACTTACTTTTAGCTTTTGGTATTGTTGGCATTTTAGTTATATTAATTATGCCGATGCCATTATGGTTAATGGATATATCATTATCTCTTTCATTAGTTTTTGCCTGTCTTGTTTTAATGGTAACAATTTTTGTTGAAAAACCTGTAGATTTTTCTGCGTATCCTTTAGTTTTATTAATAGCAACAATGTTTAGGCTATCCCTAAACCTCGCAACAACAAGACTGATACTCTCTAATGGTAATTTAGGAGCAGATGCTGCCGGACATGTTATCAAAGCTTTTGGCGGTTTTATAATGAATGGCAATTTTGTTATTGGCGTTATTGTATTTTCAATATTAGTTTTAGTTAATTTTTTAGTTATCACCAAAGGTTCGGGTCGTATTGCTGAAGTTGCGGCAAGATTTTCATTAGATGCGATGCCTGGCAAGCAAATGGCAATAGATGCCGACCTTTCAGCCGGATTAATTGATGAAGAAACTGCAAAAAAACGCCGGCAGGAATTATCTAAAGAAAGCTCTTTTTACGGCTCAATGGACGGTGCTTCTAAATTTGTAAGAGGTGATGCCATAGCCGGTATTATCATCACAATTATCAACATAATTGCCGGAATGATAATCGGAATGGTGCAATTTAAAATGCCTTTTACTCAGGCTGCACAAACTTATACGATTTTAACCGTAGGCGATGGATTAGTTTCGCAAATTCCCGCATTAATTGTTTCTGTTTCTGCAGGCATAATGGTTTCAAAAGCAGGAATGGACGAATCTACTGACAAACTATTATTCAAGCAATTTACACATCACCCTAAAGCTTTAGGAATGACTTCTGTAATGTCCTTATCTTTAGGTATGCTTCCGGGCACACCGGCAATCCCGTTTTTTAGCATTGCTCTGGCCTGTGCAGGAATAGCTTTCCTTCTGATAAAGAGTAACAAAAAGAAAAAAGAAAAATCAGCAACTCTTGATGAAAATAAAAGGGACTTAAGCATTGACGGCAGACCCATTGGCTCGACCCCAAGCAGTGGCAAAGCTGGGCAAAACGTCACTTCAGCTACTTCTGTAACTGAAGAAATGTCATCAATATTAAAAATGGACTCTATAAGATTAGAAATAGGTTACGGTTTACTTTCGTTAGTTAGCGGAGAGAACAACAAACTTACCGACCAAATCAAAGCCTTAAGAAAAGCTCTTGCAACCGAAATGGGTTTTGTAATGCCGTCTGTCCGCATTCAAGATAATGTGCAATTTGATGCTAACGTTTATAAAATTTTTGTAAAAGAAGTTGAGGTTGGAAGCGGAACATTAAAACCAGGAATGCTCTTAGTAATGGATCCGAGAGGTGAAGAAATAACAATTAAAGGAGAAAAAACCGTTGAGCCAACATTTGGCCTTCCTGCAATGTGGATAGACCCGATAAGCAGAGAAGAAGCCTTATTTAGAGGCTACACAGTTGTTGAATCCTCAACAATCATAACTACACATTTAACAGAAATAATCAGAGAAAATATGCCTGATTTATTATCTTATATTGAAACGAAAAAGCTAATTGATGATTTAGATAAAGAATATGGCTCGTTAATTAATGAAGTTTTAGCAATGTTTAAGATTGCCGGCATTCAAAGAATTCTGCAAAATCTCCTTCAGGAAAGAGTTTCTATTCGTGATTTACCAACTATTTTAGAAGGAATTTATGAAGCCGGAGGAGCCAGCCGCAATATAATGTTAGTAAGCGAACACGTTCGATCCAGATTATCAAGACAGCTTTCCGATTCCAATACCTCACCTTCAGGGTTTATCCCTATTGTAACAATGTCCGCTGAATGGGAAAGTGCTTTTGCCGATTCTATAATCGGGGAAGGCGACAATCGCCAGCTTTCTATGCAGCCATCAAAATTACAAGAGTTCATAAACAAAGTTCGAAATGTTTTTGAAGATTTTGCAATGAAAGGAGAAATGCCCGTCCTGCTTACCTCTCCTAGCATACGTCCTTATGTTCGTTCTATAATTGAGAGATTTCGGCCAATGACGATTGTAATGAGCCAAAATGAAATTCATCCGAAAGCAAAAATAAAAACTTTAGGACAAATATAAAATGTCTGATGAATTAAAAACAATCGGCATAGTTTCAGGGACACCTCAAACAGGCAAAACATTTTTAACCCTGTATTTAAGCAATATCTTAGCAAAAAGAGGCCTTAAAATTTTATTAATAGACGCCGGATACGGTTATCTAAATTTATCAAAACAGCTTAATTTAAATATAGAAAAGAAGTTTTATGACTTTGCTGCCCCTATAAACGATAGTAAAATAATCATCAAAGAATTAGGTTTAGACATAATAA
>CAYWTE010000019.1:0-10549 GCA_964461145.1 uncultured Lactobacillales bacterium
ACTATTGAAAGGAAAGATTAAAAAGTTTTCCACAGCGATTGTGGATAACTATTGCTAAAATGTGGATAACTATTGCTAAAATGTGGATAACTTCTAAAATTGTGGATAAGTGGCTAAAAAACTATGTGGATATGTGGATAACTCGCCCTTAAAAAAAATTGTGTAGGTTAACATTTTAAAAAGAAAAAAAACATTAATAAAAAAGAGGCTTAAAATTAGTTTTAATTTTAAAAGATTGCGGTGCTATATTAACCTTAATTAAAGATGGCAAAATATTAAAAAGCACAATCCATAAAGGTGAGCCTCTTGATATGGCGATAACTTTTAATTATGAATTAAAAAGATACAAAAAAGCTCCGTTATTTTTACTTTTAGATATTCCAGAGCAAGAATTTAAAGTTATGGATATTCCAAGAGCAGGAGATATTTTATTTAAAAAGATAATAAATAATCAAATTTTATTAGGTTTTGATAATTTAGGACTTTCAAGTTACAACATAATAAGTAAATCTGATAAAGATGTAAAAATAAGCTTAGTTAACATACCTATAACAGCCTATTTAAAAAGCTGCATAGAAGTTTTAAAACAATTTTCTAATCCTTTAGAAGGAATATATTCTTTGCCTTTAGAGTTGAGCCGAATAGAATCTTTTATATCAAAAGACAGTAATTATTTAATAGAAGATTGGAGTATTTTTGTTTATGAGAGTGCTTTAGGCGGAATAAGAATAACAGCAATGAATAATAATAAAACAATATTTTCAAGAGTGGCGAATATTTCATTAGAATTTAAAAACGGTATAGATAATTTAATATCAGAAGTAAATGCAACGGTAAGTTATATCAAAAGAATGGGGTATAACGGCAAGAAAACAAAAATAATAATAATTTCTCCTGAAGATAAAGTAGCTAAAATAGAAAAAGCAAATTTTTCTTTTGAATCTGAAAAACAAATTATCAATTCAGAATTTTTGAAAAAGGATTTAATTCCAAGCAACGATGCTTTAGCAGCATTATATTTTATAATAAAACAAGAAGAGCGGACTAAATTTTCACTTTTAAAAAAATAAAGAATAAAACAACCTCAAAAACTATAAAACAAAAAATAATTTTGAATCAGTCTTTATTAAAGATTATGAGCGAGGGTGATTGCAATAGCCAAGGCGTCTGCACTGTCGGCTGATTTTGGCTTAACTCGGCCAAGCAAAATGCTCACCATATGCTGAACCTGCTCTTTTTCGGCGTGTCCGACTCCGACTACCGCCTTTTTTATCTTATTTGGGGCGAATTCATAAATCGGCAAATCGTATAAAGCCGGAGCTAGGATTATAGCTCCTCTTGCCTGTCCTAATCTTAAAGTTGAGGTTACGTTTTGAGTAACGAAAGTTTCTTCTATGCTGCAAATTTCAGGTTTATAAGTTTTTATAATATCACAAATACCAAGATGCAGCTCTTTTAACCTTACGGCGAGAGGAGCTGAAGAATCTGAATGAAGAGTTCCATCTGCTATATAATTTAATTTATTTCCGAGTTTTTCTATTATACCGAAGCCTGTATTTCTTAATCCTGGGTCTATTCCTAAAATTATCATTTTATTTACTTTCTTTTTATTAACTGCCGATTTTTATTTTATAATATATCCAAAATAAAATTATAGCGATTAATATCGGTAAAAGCCCTAAGCGCTTTTTCTGGCTAAAAAGGCTAGGTTTACATTTATATTTTGAATCTATATTATTTATTATTGAAAAAAAGGCAGAAGTCTTTGTTTTTAAGCCTTTTACTCTAATTTCATTAACTCCGGCACCTAAAATTAAGTCTTTTAATTTTAATCTTTCTAAACTCTTCTTACAAAAATCTTTATACTTTTTCGGCGGCTCATATTTATTAGCTTTTATTATTTCTTCAAGCTTTAAGATATCTTCTTGATTAAAAGTTTTATCTTCATCATCATAATATAATACTAAATTATCTTTGCCTGTTGCCGGCCAATCTACTTGAGGTAAGGTATCTTCTTCACCTTTTAAAGCATTTTTTTCTCTTTCATATTCTATCGCGGCAGCTTCTAATCTTAAATCAGAATCAGAATCATTATCGAGTTTGATAAGCTTATTTTGCTCTATTTTCCATTCCATTTATCGTTATTTCCCTTTTAATATTATAAAATATATTTTATCTTATACTGGTTATCAATATTATTAATTTTAAAGGTCTAATAAATTATGCCGGAACTGCCCGAAGTTGAAACTGTTAAAAATGCTTTAGCCAGTTTTGCAATAAATTTGGAAATACAAAAAATAGTTATAAATCAGCATCGTTTGAGAAATATTATACCCGCTAATTTGCCGCAAATATTCGCTAACTCTAAGATTTTAAGAGTTTATCGAAGGGCAAAATTTATTATTATAGACTGTGATAACGGACAATCTTTGGTCATTCATTTAGGAATGTCAGGAAAAATCAGATTTAATGATAAAATCCTTCAAAAGCACGACCATATTATTATTTATTGCTCGGGAAATAAATCTATAATTTATAATGATGCCAGAAGATTTGGTTTTTTTGATTTTTGCGAAACTGAATATATTCATAAATCTAATTATCTTAAAGATTTAGGAGTTGAGCCTTTTGATGCAAGTTTAACCCCGCAAGTTCTGATAAATACTCTTAAAAATAAAAGAATCCCAATAAAACAAGCCATTATGGATCAAAAGATTATCACGGGAATTGGAAACATTTATGCTTCTGAAATTCTTTTTAAGGCAAAAATATCTCCATTGCGTTCTGCCGATTCTCTTAAAATAAACGAAGCTCAAATTTTAATAGATGCCATAAAAGAAATTTTAACTTTAGCTATTAAAGCCGGAGGAACAACAATAAAAGATTTTAAAACTCCACAAGGAGATATCGGATATTTTATAAATAATCTTAAAGTTTACGGTAAAGACGGCCTTTACTGCTCTGTTTGCGGGGAAAAATCAAAAATTATAAAGATAAAACAGGCCGGAAGAGCAACTTTTTATTGCCCGTTGTGCCAAAAATCTTAATATCATTAATATTTAAATGTTGACTAAAGCTTTAAGTTTATTTATAAAGCCTCAATGAATCGTTTAATTTTGAGTAAAGAGGATTAAAAATGGCTAACCATATTTCCGCAGAAAAAAGAATCAGACGCAATAAAAGACGCTCTGATGTCGCCGGACAAAGAAGAAATAGAGTGCGTACTTTCATAAAAAAAGTAGAAGCCGCTATTACTGCTAAAAATAAAGAAGAAGCTTTAAGTTCGTTTAAGATTGCCGAATCTGAAATGATGAAGGCTGTTAGAAAAAATATTTTTCATATTAATACTGCAGCTAGAAAAATTTCAAGATTATCTAAAAATATCAAAGCTTTAGCTTAAAAAAAGCTTCTTTTAATTTAAATTTTTAAAAAGGCTATATACTATATATAGTCTTTTTATTTTTACGAATCCCAAAACTTATTTGTTACCTTTTTATTGCAGCCGCTATAGTTTTTTATGAAAAAAGTCAAGCTATTTAATTTAAAAAAAATGTATTAAGATACTTGTAATGTATTTTTTAATAAGCTAACATCTTTTTATCGTTAAGATCAAATTTATAAATTAATATAAATTTTAATGCTTAATAATTTTTTAGAGAACATCGGTTTTCTCAATTGTTCTAAGCTTTTTTGATCTTAAAATTTTTTACGCCGAAGAAGAATCTTTAAGGCAAAAAAACATATCGGAAGAAGTCCTTTAACACCTTGCAAGTAAGAAATTTAAAACTTGCTTATTTATTATTAAAAAATTTTTTAGGGGGTATGAACGTTTAAGTTTTATATAAACTTATATTGTTCAGACAGTTAGTTTAGTACTATATATAGTATAGAGGTGAAAATGGTTGAAGAAATAATTAATAACAATGAAAATCTTAAACAACAATGGGAACAGCTTTGCACACAATTAAAAAATGAACTTGGCGAAGTAAATTTTGAAAGCTGGATTAAACCTATGTCCCCCGGCGATATAAAAAATGGTAAAATTGACTTGTTTGTTCCTACAAATTTTATGCGCAATTGGGTAGTTACTAATTATTCAGAAAGAATCCAAATGTTGTGGAAGTCTTTTAATGAAAACATCTCTGATATTAATTTTATTGTTAACCCTGGGGCTCCTCAAAGAATTTTTAGAAGAGACGGCACAACTTCTTTTTCAAGAACATCTTCTGTTGCTAACAATTCTATTAATTCTGCCAAAACAGCCCCTATAACCAATAACACTAAAGTAATTAATAAATGGAATTCTATCAGTGAAACTTTAGCCTCGTTATCGGCGCCTTTAGACCCCAGATTTACATTTGAAAATTTTGTTGTCGGAAAATCCAATGAATTTGCATATGCTGCAGCCAGAAAGGTCGCTGAAGGCGGAGATGTTGCTTTTAATCCGCTGTTTTTATATTCCGGAGTCGGCTTAGGTAAAACTCACCTTATGCATGCGATTGCTTGGCATATTAAAGAAAAATGTCCGGATAGAACAGTAGTTTATCTTTCTGCTGAAAAATTTATGTATAAATTCGTTCAAGCAATCAGATATAAAGATACAATGACTTTTAAAGAACAGTTTCGTGCTGTTGATGTTTTAATGGTTGATGATGTTCAATTCATTTGTAATAAAGAAAATACTCAGGAAGAATTCTTCCATACCTTTAATTCTCTAATAGAAGATAACCGCCAGATAATTTTATCTGCCGATAAATCCCCATCTAATTTAGAAGGTATTGAAGGCCGGCTTAAATCAAGGTTAGGCTGCGGGTTAGTTGCCGATATTCATCCTTCAACTTTTGATTTGAGATTAGAAATACTTAAATCTAAAGAGCATCAGTCAGGAGTATGCGTACCTGAAAAAGTTAAAGAATTTCTTGCTCATAAAATTACTTCTAACGTTAGAGAGCTTGAGGGCGCTTTTCAAAGAGTCGTTGCTCATTCTCAATTATTATCAGGCTGCGAAATAACTTTAGAGCTTGCTCAAAATGTCTTAAAAGATATGCTAAGAGCTTTTGACAGGAGAGTTACTATTGATGAAATCCAAAAGAAAGTCGCCGACCATTATAATATTCCGCAGCGAGAAATGCGCTCAAAAAGAAGAGCTAGGTCAGTTGCAAGACCTCGTCAGGTTGCTATGTTTTTAGCTAAACAATTAACTTCTCGCTCACTACCGGAAATTGGCAGAAAATTTGACCGTGACCACACTACCGTTATGCACGCAGTGAGAAAAGTTGAAGAGCTTTGTGGAATTGATAATTCTTTAGCTGAAGATTTAGATGCTTTAAGACGGAATTTGGAAAGCTAAATATTTAAATATATACCATAAAAAAGCCCCGAGATTAATTCATCAGGGCTTTCTTTGTTTATTGTATTATTGACTGCTATTGATTTACAGCTTTATCCATTGCCATATCCGCCATATCCATAGACATAGCTTCATTAGGATCTCTTAAAACATAGCCTCTGCCCCAAACAGTTTCAATAAAATCTAAACCACCTGCGGCTTTTGCTAATTTTTTACGAAGCTTGCAGATAAAAACGTCTATAATTTTTAATTCCGGCTCATCTATACCGCCATACAAATGATTTAAGAATTGTCCTTTAGTTAAAGTTGTTCCTTTCCTTAAAGAAAGCAGTTCTAAAATGCGATACTCTTTACCGGTTAAGTGAAGCGTTTTGCCATCAACTGTTGCAGTGTGCGTGTCTAAATTAACTTCTATCGGCCCTGTTTTTATAACAGATTCCGCAAAGCCTTGAGAACGCCTAACAATAGCTTTTATCCTTGCTATCAATTCCTGACGGTCAAACGGCTTTGTTAAATAATCATCTGCTCCGTAACCAAAGCCTTTGATTTTTTTCTCCGTATCGGTCAATCCTGATAAAATTAAAACCGGTGCTTGAACCTTTGCTGTTCTAATCTTACGCAAAACTTCAAAACCGTCCATATCCGGTAATTTTAAATCTAAAATTATCAGATCATATTCATAGTGCTTGCTAATATCATAGCCTTCCTCTCCTAGGTCGGCAGTATCTAAAACCATTCCTTCGCTGTGAAGAATCATTTCGATACTTTGAGATATTGAAGCATCATCTTCTATTAAAAGCACTCTCATAAAATTTTCTCCTTGTTTTCCTATTAACTTAGATTAAAATGTTAATCTTAGTTAACAAAATATAACCATATCTTGTTAATAAAAGCAATAAAAAATACAACAATTTGCGATATTGGCCTAATTTTGTGTATAAGATGGTAAATAAGATTCTAAATATTAAAAATGAAATAGCAAAAATGAACTCTTTCGAATATTTTGGAAGTGTTACTGGCGTTCAGGGTATGCTCATTGAAGTAAGCGGAGTTAAATCGGATTTATCCATCGGAGATAGATGCGAAATCATTGCCAGAAGAAATAAAATCGTAGAATGTGAAGTTGTTGGCTTTAGAGATGGCAAGGTATTAATGATGCCTTTTGGTTCTGTTGAAGGTATTGGTCCTGGCTGCAAGGTTAATGTTTCTAAATCAGAACCTATTATTTATCCTGATATTTCTTGGCTTGGCAGAGTTATAAATGCTAAAGCGGAGCCTGTGGATAAAAAAGGTGCTTTGATTAAAGGAGAAAAGCCTTATTCTATTTATAATCAGCCTCCATCAGCTCATCAAAGGAAAAGAATTGCCGGAAAAGTGGATCTTGGCATTAGAGCTATGAATACGTTTTTAACGCTTTGTAAAGGGCAGCGTATGGGTATTTTTGCAGGCTCAGGTATCGGGAAATCCTCATTAATGGCGATGATGGCTATGCACACTAAGCTTGATATTTCTATAATTGGTCTTATCGGTGAGCGAGGTAGAGAAGCTAGAGAATTTATTGAAGATTCTTTAGGTCAAGAAGGCTTGGCCAGAAGCGTTATTATTGTTGCAACTTCTGATGAATGCTCGCTCCTTCGTAAACAAGCCGCTTATACCGCTATGGCTGTTGCAGAGTATTTTAGAGATCAGCAAAAAGATGTTTTATGTATGATGGATTCGGTTACCCGTTTTGCTATGGCTCAAAGAGAAATCAGTTTGTCTGCCGGAGAACCTCCTGCTTCTAAAGGATATACTCCTTCAGTATTTGCTGAATTGCCAAAAATCTTAGAACGTGCTGGACAGGGGACAAAATCTCAAGGCTCTATTACCGGATTATTTACCGTTCTCGTTGAAGGCGATGACCATAACGAGCCTATTTCAGATGCCGTTAGAGGGATTGTTGACGGGCACATAATTTTAGATAGAAGTATCGCTGAAAGAGGCAGATATCCGGCTATTAACATTTTAAGAAGCGTATCTAGGACTATGCCGGACTGCAATAGTGCTGAGGAAAATAAAATTATAACCAGAGCCAGAAAAATTATAGCTGTTTATGAAGATATGGCAGAATTAATTCGCCTTGGAGCTTATAAAAAAGGCTCTAATGCTGAAGTTGATGAGGCTATTATCTATTTTCCTTTTATAGAAGCCTTTCTTGCTCAGGATAAAATTGAGCCTACTAACCTTGAAAACGGGTATAAAATTTTAGAAAATATACTAAATACGCCCGCAAATGTTTTAGAAAAAACGGACAGCTCTCTGCCTATTACTAATTTCCTTAATACTCACCAGCAAACCGCTCCTAATAATATTAATATCAAAAATCCTCTTAACGTTAAAAGGCAAGGCTGATAATGGCGACAAAAAAAAATAAAGAAATGGAAATCTTGCTGCGGGTTAAAAAATTCGATGTTGATGAGTGCAGAAAAAATCTCGCCCTGCTTTTAGAAGAAGAAGAGGCTCTTAACAAAAAAAAATTTAAGTTATTTGTTGAAATAGAAACTGAAAAAAAAATATCCGATAAAAGCCCTGAAACTGCTTTTTCTTTTGCGGCATATTATCAAAGATATCTGCTAAAAAAAGCTTTAGTGGAAAATGAAATTAAAGAACTTGAGCAAAAAATTATTAAACAGCGAGAAATTTTAGCTGAAAAATTCTTTGATTTGAAAACTTTTGAAATATCAAAAGATAAGTTAAATGAAAAAGAAAAATATGAAAAAAATCTTGTAATACAAAAAAATTTAGATGAAGTTGCTTCTAATATGCATAGGCTAAAAACTTCTTAAAAGTTCTGAATATCTACTAAATGCAATCGATTAAACCCTATTTTGCCTTGATTTTTACCAAAAACAGAAATCAAACATTGATCACCAATATTTATTTTTTTAAATTTTCTTTTTTCAGAAATAAAAAAATCAGAAGTTTTGTATATCTTCTGATAAGATCCGTCCGGCATTTTTACTGTTATGGTAACTTTGCCGTTTTTATTTTTTTTTGCTGATATGATTTGTACTTTTAAATGTTTTATGGAAATTTCTTCCATAAGCATTTTACTGAAAACAGGAGTTATTAATAAAATAACTGAAACAGTAAAACAAAGCAAACTAAGAGTTGTGCATAATTCTAATGACATAAATCTTCCTAATTTTTATAATTAAAAAATTTCCTTCAGCGGCAAAGTAACAAATTAAGTTTATTTTGTCAAATTATTTTTTTTGAAAAAATAAAAATTAGACCTCATCGGAAATTAATTTTTTAAATAAAAACTCTATTTTAGTCATCCTCGAGCGAAGCTCAGGGATCCAGATTAAACCTGATTTTTTCTGGATTCCCGACCCTAAAAAGGGTCGAGAATGACCAGCTTTTTTCTTGTTCTTATACTTAAAAATGATTTTCGAATCAGATCTATTAAAAGATTTTTTATCGAAACATTTAAAAAAAATTAATCCATTTTATTTAAAATGTCTTCGGATATCTCAGCGTTATAAAATATACGTTGAACATCATCGTCATCTTCTAAAATTTCAATAAAATTCATAAAAGATTTTGCTTTTTCTAAGTCTTTTATTTCCGTTTTATTAACCGCTTTCCACTCTAATCTTGAAGCGTTAGGAGTTCCGAATTTTGTTTCTAACCCTTCTGTAACTGCGGCTAAATCATCGGGTAGTGTTTCTATAAAATGTTTTTCTTCATCACTGCTAATATCATTTCCACCGGCTTCTATTGCAGCTTCAAACATTGCATCTGTTGAGGCTACACTTAAAGGATATTCAATATAACCTACTCGTTCAAAATTATATGCAACGGAGCCTGTTTCCCCTAAATTTCCGCCATATTTTGTGAAAATTGAACGTACATTAGATGCCGTTCTGTTTTTATTATCCGTTAATGTTTCTACTATAACAGCGATAGATCCTGGAGCGTATCCTTCATATCTTATTTCAAAATATTCTGAACCATCTCCTGCTGCATCAGCTTTTTTAATTGCCCTTTCGATATTATCTTTGGGCATATTTTCTGCTCTTGCATTTTGAATAGCTAATCTTAGCCTAGGGTTCATCTGTGGGTCAGGAAGCCCTGATTTTGCGGCAATGGTTATTTCTTTTGCTAATTTAGAAAACACTTTAGCCTTACGTTTATCTTGGGCTCCTTTTCTTGCCATAATATTCTTAAACTGCGAATGTCCTGACATTTTATTTCTCCTGAATTTTTTAAATATTTAATGATATTTGTTGTTCTTTTATTACATTTTTATTTTAAAAACAAGGGGTAACTTTTTTTAGTTCTCCGCCTTCAATAAAAGATGAAATATTTTTACAAAGACCTGTTTTATTATCCGTTTCTATAATTACTCCGCATAAAGATGCTTCTCCATCATTAGACGGTGTAAAATGCTCGTTTTTTAATGCTTTGGTGAATCTTAAAATTGGCTCATTTTTATCCATTCCTATAACAGATTTAAAGCAACCGCACATTCCTGCGTCTGTTATATAACCTGTGCCGTTCCATATCATAGCATCGTTAGTCGGGACGTGCGTGTGTGTACCTGCGACCAAAGAAACCCTGCTGCTTGCATACCAGCCAAAAGACATTTTTTCTGAACTTGCTTCTGCGTGAAAATCTACGATTATTGCATCAATATTTCTTCCTAAATTATATGATGCCAATATTTCATCTAGTTTTTGAAACGGACAATCCACATTTTCCGGCATAAACAATCTGCCCATAAGCTGGATAACTAAAACTTTTTGACCTTTTTCATTACTAATAACACTAAAACCTTTCCCCGGAACGCCTGAAGGAAAATTATACGGGCGAATTATACGGTTATTTCTTTCTAAAAAGGGAATTAATTCCTTTTTATTAAAAGCGTGATTTCCTGTTGTGATTACATCTGCTCCGGATTTGAAAAAATCTTCGGCAATTTGCGGAGTTATGCCAAATCCGTGGGCTGAATTTTCGCCATTAACTATTATAAAATCTAATTTTAAGGATTCCTTTATTTCTGCAAGACGCTTGATAACAAGCTCTCTGCCGGCTTTACCCATTACATCGCCTAAAAACAATATTTTCAAAACTTAAAAATCCTTGTATCCGTTATTGCGTAATTTAAAGGTATGTCATAACTCTCTTTAGGAAGCTCGTCAACACATTGTTCAT
>CAYWTE010000020.1:0-10539 GCA_964461145.1 uncultured Lactobacillales bacterium
CTTTAATGATATTGAAAAAGATGAATATTGGGCGATATACCCTAACAAAGGCATAGTTCCTTTATGGCCGTTATTTAAAGAAAGAAGAATCCCTAACACTACATTTTCAATGTATATGAAAGATTTTTGTAAGATATTTTTTACATCAAGGAACAAAACGGTATTTGATATTTTAGGCTCCAGCCCTCTTTATAAAAGATTATGGGAAATTGTATGCGTATCGATACTGAATACCAAGGCGGAAGAGGCACATATGCCTTTGTTTAGAAGCGTTATATTAAAAACTTTATTAAAAGGCTCAGAACACTTAAAGCCTATTATAACCAAGAAAGATTTAGATGAAGTTTTAATGCAGCCGGCAATGGACTTTATAAAGTCAAGAGGCGGCAAAATATCATTTAACTTGCCGGTTTCTAAGGTTAAATTTAATAATAAAACAGCAAATGAAATTAAATTTAACAGCGGCGATAAAATAAGCTTAACGAATAAAGATACCATAATAATGTGTGTTCCGCCAAGACAGGCTAAAAGCTTGCTTAATCAAGAAAATTTGCCGTTAAAATGTAATCAAATAACTACTATACACTATAAAGCAGGGCAAGATTTTCATTTGCCTGAAGGTTTACTTTTTATAGGGGCAATAAATGCAAAAACGGATTGGATTTTTAAAAAAGATGCAATAATTTCTGCAACAATAAGTCACTCAAACGATTTAACGCAAGGCAAAAGTTCAAAAGAACTTGCAGAAGGTATTTGGTTAGAAGTTTCAAAAATAGCGAAAAAAACCGATATCCCGATGCCCGAATATAGAATAATAAACGATAAATTCGCAACCATAAGTCATACGCTAGAAAATGAAAAATTAAGAAAGAAAAATAAAACGAAAATAAAGAATCTTCTGCTGGCGGGGGACTGGATAGACACAGATTTACCTTCAACAATGGAAGGAGCCGTACATTCTGGTTTTGTAGCGGCAGATATTATAATAAATCAAGAATTTTCATTTTTTTAACTATATTTAGTATATTAAGCGGTCGTTAAGATAAAATATAGTGGAAAAAAGCATTTTTTTACTTATATATTGCTGCAGATAATTTAATATAATTTAAATGCAAAAATGTTTTAAAAATATTTTATGTCTTTCATTTATTTTTAGCTGTTTTCTGTTTTTTTCGAAACGAAGCGAAGCTCAATTATTAGATTTATTTGCCGATTTAGAACCTAAAAAAGAAGAAGTAAAACAAGCACCGGCATCAACGCCAACCCTCCCTCCTTCTTCTGTAAAAACTTCAGGGAAAGAAGTTCCGGATATAGGCAGAAATTTTACCCCGAAAGACGTTAAGGTTTCAGTGCCTGAACCAAAAAGGGAAAAACCGTCTGTCCCTGATGTTGTTACAAAGTTTGAGCCGCCAAAAGAGCAGCCAAAAACTGAAGAAGCAAAAAACAAAGAAGAACCAAGCTCTCTTCCAACACTTGGGGAACCTTCGTCGCCAAAAGATAAAACGTTATCACCTAAAAGTTTAATAAGTGATATAAATCCTTTTGATGACAAAAAAGACTCTCCTGCTTTAAAAATAGAAGAAGAAAATAAAAAAGAAAGCAAAATAACCTATAAAACCGATGTTTCATCTTTTGATATTGCGGGCATAATGCTTGGAATGACGGTTAAACAAGCATTAAATTCCGCAAAAAGGAATGGTTATGAAGTGGCTTCTTCAAATGAATTTATCCCTCAATTTATGAAATGGCGCTTTGAATATGATTGTAAAAAGCAAGGCGTAGTAGGTTTTGAGAATATCGAATATTGCATAAACGAAGCGGCAGAAAAAAATAAAGCAAAATTTACTTCAAAAATATACTTTACAAATACAAAGACGAAAGAAAAGCTTGCTGTTGATTTTACCAGTAATTTTACCGGAAACTTAGTTTATAAAATAGCATATAGAGATTTAACGGAAGCATATTTTTCTGCTCACAGAAAGGATTCTTATTTACGAAACCTATGGTTTAAAAATTTCTGGGTAAAAATAAATCAAAAGTATGGCGCACCTGATGATAAAAATATAATATTATGGTCGGCAGGTCAAGGAAAGGCCTATTTATATGCAGGTACAGGCAGAATGTTATTAGCGGATCCTCGTTTGCAAGGGAAAGATTATATGGAAATGGCAGGCTCTGGCGGGGGATATTTAAATGATTTTACTTTTTAAAAAGGGATAAAAAATGTCTGTACTTGATATAATAAAAAATTTAAAGATATCGGAACTTATAACGGTTAAGATTTCGCACGATTTAGCCGGAGCAGTAGGAGCAGTATCTAATGGCTTAGAGTTAGCATTAAGCGATGACGAATTTGTTAAAGATGCTATGAATTTAGCAAGTAAAAGTGCAGATATAGTTGTATCGAGGCTAAAATTTTATCGTTTATTGTTTGGCTCAAGCAATTCAGGCTTAATGGAGCTGCCTTTAGTTAAAGGAATAACTGAAGATTATATAAAATCATTAAGCAACAAAAGCTTGCGAATAGGTTTAGATTGGCAAGCTGAGAGTTTTATGAGTGAAGATGATGTTAGAATTTGTTTGTTGTTAATAAGCATAGCCAGTGAAAATTTAGTAAGAGGCGGCGAAATAAAAATAACGAACGAAAAAATAATTGTTAACGGGACAATAAATTTTAGTGAAGAATTAAACAATATGCTTTCTAAATATGAACAAAATGGTGACATTTTAGGTTTAATAGAAAGCGCAACGCCGCAAACGGTAACGATATTGCTTGCGGAGTTATATGCGATTAAAACTGGGAAGAATTTAAAACTTACTAAAGAAAATGATAAAGCTACTATTTTTATGGTAGATTAAAAATTAGTTTAGTGTTGTTTTAATGGTCTTAGTGTGATAGTTGTATTTTAAATGAGGAGTAACCGTTTTTTCTGAAATGGGGTAAAGGAAATGGATGATTTATTGAATGAATTTTTAACAGAGACGACAGAAAATATAGCAACAATAGATATAGAATTAGTAAAATTAGAGCAAAATCCTAATGATCGCTCAATATTATCTAATATATTTAGATTGGTACATACAATTAAAGGCACTTGTGGCTTTTTAGGGCTTCCGAGGTTAGAAAAACTAGCTCACGCAGGTGAAGATGTAATGGGGAAATTCAGGGACGGAGTTTTAGATGTAACGCCTGAATATGTAACATTAATCTTAAAATCAATAGATAGAATAAAGGATATTTTACTTTATATAGAGAACAATGAAACAGAGCCTGAAGGAGATGATGCAGATTTAATTGCTGATCTTAATAAGGCGGCAGAAGGAAAATCCTTAAGCGGCAAAGATGAAGCGTTAAAATCAACGTCATCAAAAAAGACTAAAAAAAGTAAAAAAGAAGATGAAATTAAAACTCAAAAGTTTATCTCAGGGCCGATTTTAGATGAAAATGGTTTTCCGGTAGCGGCAGAATTATTAGCAGAAGTTGAATCTGCTTTAGCTTCGGGGAAGAAGGCGGCATCTGAAAACGATATAAAGAAAGCATTAGAAGCTGAACGTAAAGCGGAAGCAGCCGCCAAAGTAAAGAATGTCCCAGTAATTGTAGAAAAAGAAGTTATAACAGAAGATGCTACGGCTGTCTCGAAAGAATCTTCAGTGGCAGCGCAAACAATAAGGGTTAATGTTGCACTTTTAGAAAATTTAATGACACTGGTATCGGAATTAGTTTTAATAAGGAATCAGCTGCTGCAAATGGTTAGAGGTTTAGATGATTCGGAATTTACAGCGCCTCTTCAAAGATTATCGCATATAACAACTGATTTACAAGAAGGCGTAATGAAAACGAGAATGCAGCCGATAGGGACTGCTTGGGCTAAATTACCTCGAATAGTCAGAGATTTATGTGTTGAAACCGGTAAAAAAATTGATTTGCAAATGTACGGTGCTGAAACAGAGTTGGATCGTCAAGTTTTAGAATTAATAAAAGATCCTCTTACTCATATGGTCAGAAATTCTGCTGATCACGGTATAGAAGAGCCAGAAGAAAGAATAGCTTATGCGAAACATGAAACAGGAATTATAAAGCTAAATGCTTATCACGAAGGCGGGCATATAATTATAGAAATAGCAGATGATGGCAGAGGGTTGAACTTAGAAAAAATAAAACAGAAGATATTAAAAAACAATATGGCATCAGAAAGCGAAGTGGAAAATATGTCAGAGCAGCAAGCTTATCAATACATTTTCCGGCCTGGGTTTTCAACGGCAGAAAAGGTAACCGCAGTATCCGGAAGAGGTGTTGGAATGGACGTTGTTAAAACGAACATAGAAAAGATAGGCGGTAACATAGAGCTAAAGAGTAAAGAAGGTAAAGGAACAAGATTTATTATAAAAATACCATTAACTTTAGCAATAGTTTCCGGGTTAATAGTTGCAGCCGGAGGGGAAAGATTTGCCATTCCGCAAATTTCGGTTTTAGAGTTAGTAAGAGTAACCAAAACCTCAGAATTAAAGATAGAAAAGATTAACAATGCTTTAGTTTTAAGATTAAGAGATCATTTATTGCCGCTTGTTAATTTATCTTCATTATTAAAATTGCAAGATGAAAAAGAAGGCGGCAAACTTGATGAAACTTTTATAGTTGTTTCACAAGTAGGTACTTATAGTTTTGGAATAATAGTAGACAAGGTCTTTGACACCGAAGAAATAGTTGTAAAACCTGTAGCGCCGGTATTAAGGCATATAACAATGTTTTCCGGCAATACGATTTTAGGTGACGGCTCAGTTATAATGATATTAGACCCGAATGGCATCGCCTCTGCAGCAGGAGAAAACAGCGACAATCATTCTAAAGAAAATGAAGAAGAGAAGGTAAAAGTTTCTGATGCTAACGATAATATAGTTTCTTTATTAGTATTTAAATCAACGCCGCAAGATTTGAAAGCTGTGCCCTTAGGTTTAGTATCTCGTTTAGAAGAATTTGAAATTAGCGAAATAGAACATAATTACGGAATGCCTGTAGTTCAATATCGTGGGCAATTGATGCCGATAATCAAGAGCTCGCCTGATATGGAATTTAAGGATAATGGGCGTCAGCCTGTATTGGTTTTTGCTGAAAATAATAAGACGATGGGCTTAGCGGTTGAAGAAATAGTAGATATTGTTGAAGATAAGCTAAACATAGAGCTTACCGCTGATAAAGAAGGATTAATAGGAACAGCGATTATAAAGAATAAAGCGATGGACGTTATTGATACTGGTTATTATTTAGTAAAAGCATTTGGTGATTGGTTCAAGAATTCTTCGTCAGATAATTATGATTCTTCAGCCTTATCAAGGAATATATTAATAGTAGATGACAGCGCATTTTTCAGGAATTTATTATCACCATTACTTTCTGTTGCTAAATTCAAAGTGGTAGCAGTAGAAAGTGCTTTAGATGCTTTAAATTTAAGAGAACAAGGATATAATTTTGAGGCAATTATTTCTGATATTGAAATGCCGGATATGACAGGCTTTGATTTTGCTAAGGAAGTAAGAGCTGAAAAGTCAATATGGAAGAATATCCCATTGATAGCGCTTTCAGCCAAATCGACAGCTCACGATAAAGAATTAGGGAAAGATGCCGGTTTTGATGAATATGTTATAAAATCAGATCATGAAAATATTATCAAAAGCCTAAATAAAATATTAGAAGTAAAAAAGAAAAAGGAGGTAAATAAAGCCTGATGAAGACATGTTTAATCGTTGATGATTCTCGAGTAATAAGAACGGTTGCGACGAAGATTTTAACTGAATTTGGTTTTAAAACCGATACTGCGGAGAATGGGGAAATAGCTCTTCAAAAATGTTTAGAATCTATGCCTGATTTGGTATTTTTAGATTGGAATATGCCTGTTATGAACGGTATGGATTTTATGTTAAATTTGAAGCAGCAACACGGCAATGCTCCGATGCCTAAGATTATTTTTTGTACAACGGAAAATGATATGGCGCATATAGTAGAAGCGGTTGAAAACGGAGCAGATGAATATATAATGAAACCGTTTGATAATGAGATAGTTCAATCTAAATTATTACAAATAGGATTGCTTTAAATTTTTACTAATACTTTTGTATTAAAAAGGATTTTTTAATGACCGATGATTTAAAAAAAGAAAAATATAATGTAATCGTCGTAGATGACTCTGCGGTTATAAGGAATTTTACGCAGAGAATGCTTACGGAAGATCCTGAAATAAACGTAAAAGCTTCTCTTTATAACGGTGAAGTTGCGTTAAAATATTTAAGCTTAAATAAAGATGTAGATGTAGTAGTTTTAGACATTGAAATGCCGGTGATGTCAGGAATGGAAGCATTGCCGCAAATGTTAAAGTTAATACCTAATTTAAAGGTAATAATGTTTTCGACATTGACCACTCAAAACGCTAGGATAAGTATAGATGCATTAGATTTAGGAGCTGCAGATTATGTAGCAAAACCATCGACGAATAAAGATTTTATATCGAAAGATCAATTTAAAAGAGAGCTATTAGAGAAAGTAAAGACTTTTGCAAAAATTAAAAGAGGGTCAGAGCCTTTAAGTTCCAAACAAAAGGAAGATATAGGAAAAACGGCATCGAATAGAAGCTTATTAAGCGTTCCCTCAATGTATAAGAGTAAAGAGGTAAAATTGAGACAAGGGTTATTATTGAATCCGGAGATTATAGCAATAGGCAGTTCTACAGGAGGGCCGCAAGCATTATCGGCGATTTTTCAAAAATTAAAAGGTTCAGAGGTAAACAAACCGATAATAATAACGCAGCATATGCCGGTAACATTTACTAAGATTTTAGCGCAGCATTTAGCAAAATTATCAGGGCTAAAAGTAGATGAAGCAGTTGACGGGGAGATTATAAAAGCAGGCAGAGTATATGTTGCACCAGGTGGGTTACATATGACTTTGCAAAGGAGTGGAGTTGATGCAAAAGTTAAATTATCAGATTCTCCGCCGGAAAATTTTTGCAGACCTGCTGTAGACCCGATGTTAAGGAGTGTTGCTGAAGTTTATGGCGGCAAGGTTGCGGTTTTTATTTTAACCGGAATGGGAACAGACGGTTTTAAAGGCTCAGAAATGATAGTAAATAAAGGGGGAACAATTTTTGCTCAAGATGAAGCCAGCTCTATAGTTTGGGGTATGCCTGGGGCTGTTGCAACGGGGGGGCTGTGTTCAAAAGTTTTAGATCTTGATGATATAGCACAGCATTTAAAAAAATATGCAAAATAAGGGTATGAAATAATGAGTCCTGATGATTTTGATTATATAGTAAAGCTTTTAAGCTCTCAATCTGGTTTAGTTATTAATAAAGATAAAATATATTTGTTAGAGAGCCGATTAATGCCTGTAGCTTATAGAAACAAGCTGCAAACGATGTCGGACTTAATTAAAGCTGTAAGAGCAGGGGATAGAGGCTTAATCCAAGAAGTTATAGAGGCAATGACAACAAATGAGTCTTTCTTTTTTAGAGATATGAAGCCTTTTGATCAATTTAAAGAATTAGTACTGCCATATTTTTTAGAAAAAAGAGCTATGCGTAAGAAATTAAGAATTTGGTGTGCAGCGGCATCTAGCGGTCAAGAACCTTATTCTATAGCGATGTTGTTAAAGGAACACTCTAGCAAGATTCAAGGTTGGAATATAGAAATTATAGGCACAGACATCTCTTTAAATATTTTAGATAAAGCAAAAAGCGGGAAATACACGAGATTTGAGGTTCAAAGGGGACTTCCGATTAATTATTTGATAAAATATTTTAAAAATGAAGGTGAATATTGGTTTATAAATGATGAGATAAAAAATATGGTGCAATTTAAGCCTTATAATTTATTAGAAGATTTACGTCCGTTAGGATTTTTTGATGTAGTATTTTGCCGTAACGTTTTAATTTATTTTGACTTAGAAAATAAGAAAAAAGTTTTAGAAAAAACGGCAGGGATAATGGAAGATGATGGCTTTTTATATTTAGGAGGAGCCGAAACAATAATGGGGATAACAGAAAAATTCAAAGTAATCCAAGGACAAAGAGGAATATACAGCAAAAACATTGATTCAGCGCCAACAATTAATGATATGAGTAAAAATACAGCAGCAATTACACCTGTAAAGCCGATATTATCAAATTCAGCAAACTCAACACCGCTACCTACTTCAATTTTGGTAAAACCGGCAATATCAAACACTCAAGCAAGGCCTACAGCAACAACTACAGCTGCAGGAATAAATTCTAAAACTGAACCTGTTTCAGCACTTTCAGCCTTAGAAAGATTAAAACAAAAGCAGCAGCAAGTTTAATTTAAAGTTTTTTGCTACGGTACTTATTAAGAACATTAGCTTTTGAAATTATTTTATCGATATTATGAAAATTTACCGGTAACTCTTTAATCCTGATTCTCCAATTCGGATGCTCAAGATAAGTTCCCGGAACATTGACCATATCTTTAAGCTCAAGCAAGTCTTCAATTTTAATCATCGCAATCATACTTTTAGTCATGCCGATAAATTCAAAGAAAGCTTTGTAAAGATTTTTTGGGACATCTTTATCTTCGCTATATTTTTTAATTTCTTCAGGGGAATTATTCCATAAATCGAGATCGTTTAACAGCTCAAGCAGCTTTCTTTTTTCTGATTTTCGTTTATTTGAAGCCAGATTATATTGATTTTCTTCAACGAAGAGGTGATATTTTTTAAACACTTCAATGTCAATATTTTGCCAAAAAGCATTTAATGTAGGATTATCGTGAGTACCAATCATAATAGTTGATAGTTCGGGATATTTTTCAGGTTTTAAGAGATTTCCATAATCATCGTGCTCACGAAAAACTTCTTTGGTTGATAATATTTTTTTATACCACATTTTTTCACGAAATCCGGAAGGCAGAGTGCCTAGGTCTTCACCGATAACCATACATTTATGGCGATGGCTTTCTAAAGCGATAATTCCTGTAAGGTCTTCAAGGGGATATTTAATATAAGAGCCGATTATCGGAGCATCGTCAGAAATTTTAGCATCTTTAACCCAAAACAGCCTTTCCAAGCGCATAGCGTGATCGATTCTAATAGCTTTAGCAAACATCATGCATTCAATAATTTGTTTTTTAAAAGATTGATATTTATTTTCTTGCATAAGGGTAGGATTTTCAGGAGCAAGTGACCAATTTTGCCCTTTAGGACGCTTGGCATCAGGTGGACAGCCGACGCTAAAATTTTTAACATTAATGGAATCTTTTTGCCAAGTAACAAAAGCTGAGTTTCCTTCCCCGACAGGAAGGTCAAAGCATATTCCTAAAGCAAGATTTTTATCAGCATATTTGGCAGCATCTTTTAATTGGCAGAAAGCCAGCCATTGTAAATAAGAATAAAATTCAATATTGTTTAAATTATTAGCTTTAAAATCAGCAACTTCTGAAGATGCTGCATTTTTATATTCTTTAGGCCAATCGCCGTAATAATGAGCACCTTTATAAGCAAAATGTTGAGATAAAGATTGAAAGCAAGAAAATTCAGCCAAAGCCTCTCCTTGTTCATTAATAAATTCCTTAAATTTTTTAAACTCTTTACTTGGATTGGATATAAAATATTCATAACATTTTTTAAGAGCTTCAAGTTTTAGATAATAAATCAAACCATAATCAATAATTTCAGCATTTTTTGCTGTTTTAAGATTGTTCATAAAGTCAGAACTTAAAAGATGCAAAATTTGTTTAAATTCAGGGACTTGCTCAACATCAATATAAACGAAATTAAGAAATCTTCTATCATTTGTATAATAAGGGCTTGCATCATTAGGGCGCTCGGGAAATAAAGCGCAAATAGGGTTAATTCCGATAATTTCAGCGCCGATTTTTTTAGCGGCATCGATCATATCTTTTAACGCCGTAAAATCGCCTATCCCCCAATCATTTTTATGCCGCAAAGAATATAACTGCACGGCGATGCCCCATAATTTATTAGATTTAAGCGCTGGGTCAACATAACAAGAATCAGGAACAATAACCAGCTCAGCTACGGATTTTTTACCATCAAATTCAATTTCTATTAAATGATATCCATAATCAATATTAGCATCTATAAGCAAAGTTCTTTTAGTGTAAACTTTAGAGTTTAATTTTTTTCTGTTAATTATCTGCAATTTAAGAATATCTATGGAGCCTTTAAATTTTTTATTATCTTCGCATACGATTTTCCAATTAAGAGTGCCGGAAGTTTTAGCACATGCATTCAAATTAACTTCTATTTTATAAGGAATATCATTTTTTTTAAGAACGATTATGCTAGGTAATATTTTTTTATAATCATCACATATGGCTTTATTAATATTTTCGAGAATATCTTTGTTGTTTTTTACATTTGCCCCCATAGCAGCAAGAATATTTTTCTGAGATATTTCATCGATATTATGGATAGCACCGGCATTATCACGATAAAAAGGCAGTATTTTATAAATATCAGCAAGTTTATCTAAAGGATTTTGTTTTAATTTCATTTATTTTTGCCTTTAAAATCAT
>CAYWTE010000021.1:0-10220 GCA_964461145.1 uncultured Lactobacillales bacterium
AAACAAGAGCTATTTTAAGATCTTGAGGAAATATTCCTGAAGCAGTTTCATTAAAATTGTATGCGCATTCGCCGCCGAAAGCTTGATTAGCAAATTCCATTCCTCCGATTAATACAGGAGATAAAATATATTCAAATAGAAAATCAGGGTCGAATTTAAGTATAGCCACAACGAAAGCAACCCTAAAAAGCTGCCTCATAATTGTTGCAATATATCCGACAGCATTTCCGGAATTTATACTTACGAAAGCGAACATAGTTTGCATAAGCAGCCAAAGAGCTGTCATTATAACAAGAACGAAGGCCAAAGGTTCGGCAATAGCGGAAAAAGAAGCATCAGCAAGCCCGCCTAGGGTATTAATAATATCTTGAAATATGTCGCAAGGCCAACAAGTAGAGGCAAAATCATTTTTATATTCATTAAATTGTTTGCATTCTGCTAAAGCATTTGTAGGCAGATTAATAATAAAAGCTATAAAAAGGAGCAATATTTTCATTAGTTATTATCTCCTTTATCGCCTGCCGTAGTAACACGGTTTGCACCGGCCTTGGCTGTTTTAGCAACTCTAGAGGCTATTTTAGCTGCTCTAGATGCTACTTTAACTGCCGCTTGAGCACCTTGAGCAGCTTTAGTTCCGATGCCTGCTAAAGCCCCTCCCGGCAGCATTAAAGAGACCCCAAGCCATAATAAATTAGTTGCTTTTCCGAAAGCATTTCCGACTATTCCTTGCATAAAGGAAGTTCCCACATATTGATTTGCTAATTTATTCGCATATTTTATAGAAGATAAGCATAAAATGATAGTAACCAAGCACTTAGTAACAATAATAAAAGCGTTATCATCATTATATTCACTTAAGGTGCTCTGAACGTATCCTTCATTAACGGCAGCAGCGATAGTAACGCCTATAGTCATAGTAGTAATAGTTAATCCCGAATTTAATATTATATTGAAAGATTCTTTAGCCATATCTCTGGTTTTAGGGAAAGCATAGCTTAAAATTATAATAGGCAGCAAAGCTATCATAATTGCAAATCTTATAATAAGGTCTAACAAATAAAAAGCAAAAACGGTATCAAGAATAAAAGAAAAAACATAAAGAAGAACGCCGGAGAATTTTTTTGGCAAATCTAATAATCCTGATTCAAAAAATAAACTTGAAGCGGCGACATATCCATACGATAATTTTTGATGCATATCTTTTATAAGGTTCATAATCGCTTCTTTAGGACCCTCAGGCAAACCTTGTCCTGAAGCTACTTCCCAGTCAAGAATATTATTTAAATAATTTTCTGTCGGCAAAGAAGATGAGGATTGTAAAATAGCTCCTGCCAAAGAAATAAAGAAAGAAAATACCGGCATAACAATAGTATTAACAACAAAAAGAACGTTTTCTGTTGAAGCTAATAATATAGCACAAATAGCAATAATAGCGCTTCTAGAGCCGACTTCAGACCAAAATTCAGCGGGGTCTTTTGGCTTAAAGGCAAACAGAGCGGAGCCTATCTTAATCGCTAACCAAAAAGCAAATCCAAATGACAATAGAGTAATGGAAGCCTCGCTAGTCTGCAAAAAAGCAGAACCTGCCATATTACTGGCGACATCGTATATAAACCCGAACATTTTAGCTTGCCAAGTATCTTCCATTATTTCCTGTAACATTTCTTTTGAAGTTTGGTTAGATGTATTAACAACATCGCAAGCGCAAAGCATCAAAAAAGCGGTAACAGCGATAATGCGGGAAAATATATTTTTTGCACAAGAAGAATCCATTATGAAGTTCCTCCTCCGCTTGAGCCTTTATTTTTTCTCCAGGCTTGATAAGAGCGTGCTCCGGCTTTAAGCCCTGCTCCTCCTAATCTTACAGCACCTCCGGCAGCTTTTTGAGTAACAACATTTGTGCCTATTCTCAAAGAGTGAGCAAAGCCTGTGGCCATATTATCTCCGATACCTAATTTTATAACTTCTTTAGCGGTTACAGAATCGGCTTCAGTTTTCATAATAGTTATAGTTCCGCTTAATGTTTGTGCGATTTCAGAAGCTTTTCCAACAATTTTAACGCTAAAATAAACAGCAGCGATAATCCTTAAAATCCCGAGCCCGAAAGGAGCAAAGAAATCTATCGCAGCGTCTGTAACGGATTTATAATCATTTCTGGCAGTATAATCTGATACATCAGGAGGGGTAGCAGTAGGAGCTGCCCAACCGTTAATAAAAGCCTCAATTAATTCTATACCATTTTGATCGCTAATCATAAATATCAAAAGAGCCGAGCTTATAGCAACGGTAACCGCAACAGCAAAGAAATTAAACGCAGCATAAGTAACCATTTGAAAACCTTTATTAGCAAAGAATTTTGTTGCATTAAAAGGCCAAGCAACCAGCATTAAAGGTAATAATATGCAGGCTATTCCTATTCTAAAAACCGAATCAACTATATAAAAAGTAAACATAGCTTCAATAATAAAAGCCATAAAATTAAGGAAACAAGAAGTAAGAACCATTAATAAATTAGGTATTATAATAAATCTAACATTAACCCAAGCATTTTCATCAAAAGCCCTGCACCAGAATATTTCAGCAATAGCTTTTATATCAACTAAGCCGGTTCTTAAAACGCACATTAACTGCAAAAAGTTTTTTTGTAGCTCATCAGAGAAGACTTCAGATATTTCCGAAGAAACAGTAATAACTCCGCTATCATAATCATCACAGGAAAGAGAAGCATTTCCGGAAACGGAAGCAGCAAAATCTGTACCTAAAATTAAAATAGGGGAAATCATATAATCAATAATAACATCAGGATTTGCCAAGAGCACCGAACAAATCATAACAATAAAGCCTTTTTTCATAACCGAAGAAACTAGTTCCAAAGGGCCGTCTTCAGGAACAAGAAGATTTTTAAGAAGAAACAAAGCTAAAGATAAAGCAAAAAATACCCCTAATAAAGTTAAGCAAGGGTCGGATAAATAATCAAAAGATTTTTGCGTAGCCAAACCAAAGGCTCTGGCAAGATTAATAAATACATAGCAAATAACGCATTTTTTTACATCTTGAGTTTCTGCGGCTAAATCACCATATACATCTCCGGGAGCAGGGCAAGCGGCAAAAACACTTAAAGGCAAAAATAGCAGTATAAAAGCAAAGAATAAGCATATTAAAAGGAATTTATTCATTTTTATCATTTCCTTTAATTCTTATTTTCCAAACGGCAAAAATTAATAGGGCAAAACATAAAAGAAAAGAAAAGCTTTTCACCAAAGGACTAGCTAATAAACTTCCTATTTTAAAAGTATTAAAAGCATAAATAATACCGATAAGCATTAAAAGTAAGAATATGTTAAAAAGCTTTTTTTTCAAAATTTTTCTACCGTTAAATTAATTTTACCAAGGTAGTTTAACGAAGAAATATTAACATAATCCTTATTTTAAGGATAAAAATTTCTTAATAGTTTTAAGAATAATAATTATATCAAAACAAAAAGAATGATGATTAGCGTAGAATCGGTCATACCTAAGTTTTTTAGGAAGCACTTTGTTAATATAAACTTTATCGAGCTCTTTTGGAGTTTTGCATTTAGCAAGCAATTCTTCTTCTTCTTGAAAAATTTTAACGGAAGCAAGACCGGTAATCCCTGGTTTAACTTTAGATAAAAAAGCTCGATATTCATTTGGCAAAAGGTCGACATAATATTCTATCTGGGGTCTGGGTCCGACAATACTCATCTCACCTTTAAGAACGTTAATAAGTTGTGGAAATTCATCGATTCGATATTTTCGGAGAAATGCACCGGCTTTAGTGATTCTTTTATCAGAAGCACCCAAAGTAATGTGAGAATCTTTATTATCCACATACATAGTTCTAAATTTAAAGATATTAAAAGGCTTTAAGTCTTTAGAAAATCGTTTTTGCCGAAAAAACACCGGACCCTTTGAATCCATTTTAATAAATATTGCAATAATAACAAAAAAAGGAGCAAGTAAAACGAGCCCTATTATTGAAGCAAAAATATCGAATATTCTTTTTACCACCTTGGAACCTCGTCGCCTTTTCTCCACCATCGGCCTTTATATCCGGCATTTTGAGGGGAGGAGCGCCACCCTGCAGCAAGAGGTTTTTCATTTAAGCGGACATAACCTTTTTCTTCATATACCTTAGCGCATTTTTCAGCGTCATATCCTTCACATTGAACGAAAGCTCCGTCTACATAAAGATTTTGCAAAACTATATAGCTTTGCTCTCTAGGCATCCTTCTTGATTCTTGAATGATGTTATATCGGTTGCATTCTTCATTAAAACAAAAGTTAGTAGCCGAAGAGTCTTTATAATCGACATAAGAATTTCTGATAGTATAATGAGGTTCTGGGTCTATCGTGTAAGCGTAATCTTTATAAGTATATCCGCCGACGGCACACCCGCTGCATAAAAGAAGAACAAAAGCTGTTAATATAAATTTTTTCATATGACAGATAATAAGCTAAATTTATTAATTAATTATAACCGCCAAGCATTTTTTATATGTTTAAATAAAAAAAAGTTCCCGATAGCAAAAGCATCGAATCTTATATCATAATTATTAAAAGCAGGGTTATATTTTATAAATATTTCAGAAGCTTTTAATATTCTTAATTGCTGTTTTCGAGAAACCGCTTCTAACGCAAGAGGTAAGTTTTTTCTTTTTTTCACTTCAATAAAGATTATAGTTTTGTTTTTAATAGCAATAATATCAACTTCGCCGATTCCAATACCTTTATATTGTTGTTTAAGATTGGTATTAATAATATTGTATCCTTTAAGAGTGAGGATTATTTTAGCAAATATTTCTGCAAATTTTCCATAAAAATTATGCTTTGCCATTTTTTATTTCCAAAGCCAAAGAATAAACTTTATTTTTATTAACATTAAGGGCTAAAGCTGCATTTTGTACGGCTTTTTTAAGCGGAGAATTTGCAAGTTCTTTTTTAAGCAGCAAAATAATCTGCTCATCGGAAATATCGGTATTTTTATTAGGAGGAGAAGCAATAATAACGATTTCGCCTTTAACATTTCCAGCCAATTGATTTGGCTCAATCACTTCTTCATAAATTTTAGTCATTTCTCTGGCTATCTTAAAAGTTCTGTTATGCAAAATTTTTTGAAGCAAGATAATAGAATCGGAAACTCGTTTAGGCGATTCGTAAAAAATTAAAGAAGCCTCAAGGTCAAACAAACTTAAAGCTAAATCTTTTCTTGCTTTATCCTTAACCGGCAAAAAACCGGCAAAAAAGAATTTATCAGAAGGCATTGCAGATAAAACAAGAGCATTAATTACCGCACAAGGTCCGGGTATAGAAGTAACAAAAACGCCTTCATTTTTAGCATCTCTGGCAAGTTTATATCCTGGGTCAGATATAAGCGGAGTACCTGCATCAGAAATTAAAGCAAAAGTTTTCCCCTCCTTTAATTCTCTAATAATTTTCGGGCGAATTTTATCAGCATTATGCTCGTGATAAGGTATAAGCTTAGTTTTAATATCATAATGGGCAAGAAGTTTTAAGGAAGTCCTAGTGTCTTCACAAAGAATAGCCTCAGCATTTTTCAAAACATCAACCGCCCTAAAAGTAATATCTTCAAGGTTTCCGATAGGTGTAGCCGTAATATAAAGTCCGTTTTTCATAATTTTAATAATTTAATTTACAAACAATAAAAGGTTATTATAATCTCTAAGTATTATGAAGAATAAAAAGAAAAAATTATTAAGTCTATTAATTTCTGCATTTATTTTAAGCAGCTGTGCTGCTCAAATAAAAAAGGACTATACTGTAAAAGTAATAAATCGTCCTGCACCATCTGATAATATAGCTAATTACGAAAAAGAATATGAAGACATAGCAATGCTAAAGACTGAAAACGAAAAGATGTCTTTAGAGCGCTCACAAGATAAAGCCGTAATAAAAGACAGCAAAGGGCAAATGCGCGTGGGTGTTTTATTGCCGCTTAGCGGGAAGTCGGAAAAATCAGGTTTAGCCTTAAAAAACGCAGCCTTAATGGCGATGGAAGATTTCAGTTCAAACAATATAATTTTGCAGTTTTATGATACCGGAGATTCGCCAAGAGAAGCTGCTTATGCCGCACAAAAAGCCATTTTACAAGGGGTAAGGCTTTTTATCGGGCCTGTTTTTTCTGAGCAGGTAGAGGCAGTTTCAGATTTATCAAGGTCAAAAGGCATAAGCGTAATTTCATTTTCAACCAAACCTGAAGTTCTAGGTTCAGGAGTTTATACGGTAGGGTTATTAGTAGACCCTCAAATAGAGAGGATATTAACATACGCCTCAGGGCAAAACTTGAGGAATTTAGCAATAATTGCACCTGAAGGCAGCACAGGCGAAGCTTCAATAAATGCAGCATTAAGAATAGCAAGAACATTAGGGATAAACATAACAAATATAATAAAATATTATGAAGGCGGAGAAAATATATCAGAAAAAATAAAGATATTAGCCAATTACGAATCGAGAAAAAATAAATTAGACATAATAAAGAGCAACCTTAAAGGCAGAACAGATGAAAAATCATCTAAATTATTAAAAGCCTTAGACGGCAAGGATACAGCTGAAGGAGTTAATTTTGACAGCGTATTAATAGTAGGTCAAGGCACAACTTTAAAAATGATAGCCTCAACTTTAGCATATTATGACATATCTCCCAGCAAGGTTAAATATTTAGGAACAACTCTTTGGGACGACGAAAGTTTAAAATCGGAGCCTTCATTAAATAACGGCTGGTATCCGGCATTATCCAAAAAAGGGGTTGATACGTTTAACAGTAAATACAAAGATATTTTCGGCACAATTCCGCCGAAGATATCCTCATTAGCGTATGATGCCGTAGCTTTGGCAGCAGTAATATCTTCTAATTCGACCTTAGATTATTTTTCAGAAGAAGATTTAACAGACGACAAAGGTTTTGTTGGTATAAACGGCATATTCAGGCTGTTTTCAAACGGTTTTTGTGAACGAGGCTTAGATGTTATGGAAATTCATAGAGAAGGAGATAGTAAAGTTTTATCCCCTGCGCCGACATTTTTTCAATCAAGAACGGTTAATTTTTCGCAAGGAACTGAAATTCCTCAAAAACGAGAGTCTTTTTTTGGCGTATTTGGACATAAAAAATCAGAAGAGAATAAAGAAGAAGCAGGATATGAAGATTGGGAGAATATAAGGAATTACGAAGAAGAAGGCTCTTTTGACAGATAAATATTTTGCGTCATCGCACATCTCATTAAACAAAAAACTTGACAAAATTCAAAGTATTTACTATTAATTCATTTTAAGAGGAGCGAATCGCTATTAATTTGGAGAATAAAATGAATAACAAAGTAAAATATTTGCAAGAATTTAATCCGGTAAAAGTTTGGAAAAGCGGGCATAAAGAGCAGATAATATGCTAATTTAAATACTTTAACTAAAAATTAACGCAAAGTTCTTATAATTAAGAAAATAGAAAAATTTCTTAATTTTTTGTTTAATAGGGTTGACATTAACAAACGAAATCATTACTTATTAAAATTAAATTAAGGGGAGTAAAAGGCGAAGATATTGATTTAACATTTTAAGGTGTAATTAAATTATGACAGATAAGACAGACTCAACACAATTTACAGCATTTATGAAAGAAGGCTTCCAAAGTTTTGGTAAAAATGGTGCATATGCTTCATCTATAATGTCACCAATTACAAAACGTTATGCATCATTAAAACAAAGAGTAGGAAGTGGTGTCTCTAAAGGTAAAAATAGTGCTTATAGCCGTTTTATTTCAGCAGTAAACCCAGTTAAAAATCCGATATCTAAAATAGTAAAAGATAGAAGTAGTAATACGAATTAGAACGTAAGAAATTTAATAAAAAAGCAAAGCTCGATTTTTCGAGCTTTTTTCATTTTTAAAAACAATAATTTATAGATTTAGAAGAGTTTATTATTTTCCAAAATAGCTTTTTGCCGAGCTTTTTCACATTTAGAGCATTTAGGCTTTTTTTCAGCGATAATTTTAGCCCATTCGAAGGCTTTTTCTTCATTTTTTTCGACTCCCAAACCTTTAGCATACATATTGCTAAGCATTTTTTGAGCCATAACATTGCCTTTATTAGCGGGGGTTTCGAGCCATTTGAAGGCTTGAGCATAATCTTGCTCGATATCTTTGCCGAAATAATAACTAATACCTAATGATACTTCAGCATTTTCATCGCCGGCTTGAGCTTTTTGTTTTATTTCTTCAATAATTGAGATAGTTTTTTCTTCAGAGAAAGCAAGATTTGCATTAAAAAAAGAAAATATAACGGCAGCAATAAATATTATTTTTTTCATAAAATCCTCATTTGCATAAAATTAATATATTTCGATTTTTCTTTTAATAACTCTATCTTTTGCCTTATTAAATCTACCAGTTTTAAGAAAAGTAATAATAGGGTCATAAATTTTTTCATTATACACAATAAAAGGGTGTACGGAAGGAATGGTAAAAATATCTTTTGTGCCGACAAGCAGATTTTCGCTAACATTAATTATGCCGTCATTATCTTCTTTAAGATAAGGAGCAAGACCTTTTTCATCATTTTTAGCCCCGATAATAATTCCAAAATCTGTTTTAGGAGGGAATGGTGGAATTTTTTTAATATTTTCAGGAACTAACTCTTTAAGACTTTTGCCGAAAACTAAGTTAAATATTTTATATTTAAGCATTTTTTTAACCAGAACGGCACCTTGATTAGGCGGAGAGATTTGGACGATTTTTTCAACATCGATCTTACTTTTCCAATTTGCATTTTTATCGTTCATAATGATTCTAAGAAGGATTCCGCCGATATTATGAGAAACAAAAGAAACGGATTTATATCTATCAAGATTATTAAGGAAAAGGTTTAATGCTTCTGCACTTGATTTAAGAGAATAGTATCTAGAAGGATAAGAGAAAGAAAACGCAGAGAATCCGTTTAATTTCAATAGAGATGATAATTTATTAAACACCTTAAAAGTTCGGCTAAGCCCGTGAACAAGAATAACCAGATGCGTATTTTTATCGTCATCTAATTCCCAATCAACAAAAAAATTATCAAGAGTATTTTTACAGAAATTAAAAGAGCCTTTAGCTCTGCGGATATTAAAAGAGTCTAGGAGTCGGCATTTTCTAGTCCAAAGATTTCTCTGTATTTTCCAGCCTGAGCGAAAATATACATCTTCCCACCAATGAAGCCCTCCGAAAGTAAAGAAAGGAATATTAAAAAGAGCTTCATTATTCATAATCAAAAGTCCGAAGAGTCAAATTTTGCTTCTGAATTATTAGAAGAGCCAAAAGAATCGAAAAAAGACGGCGATTTTGAAAGAGGAGTATTTATGGAAGAGACTCCGGAACCGGCGGCAGATTTAGGCATAACGACTATAGAAACAAAAGAAGAAGACGAACCGTTGTTCTCTATTTGTAAAGTAGCGACTCTATTTTCACGCAAGAAACTCAAAGACGAGATTTTAGAGCGAATAACAGCAAGCTGCTCCCACCCGAAATTAGGCATTTGCGAAACATAAAAATCGAACATTTGATTAGAAGAAAACGGAGTCTTAAGATAAAGCTTCCCTGTCCAAGTTTCGCCGGAACCGAGCAGCACAGTTTTTTCCAAATCCATTTTAGTTTTTTCAGGAAAAGGAATATCGGGAAATTGTGCAAAAGCAGAAGGCATAGATGATCCGTCTTCAGAAGTCATTGAAGAAGTAGGAGAAAGGGGGGTCATAGAATTTCTAAGCCCGCAAGAAGCTATTATTAAGCAAACGAACAAAAAAGATAACGAATTAAGAAAGAGTTTCATACATATCTCCTAAAATATAAAATTATAAACCCGATACATTATATATAATAACAAAGAATAAGTTAAAATAAAATAAAGAATCGGTAAAAAAAGAATCAAGAAGAAATAATTTAACACAAAAGGTTAAAAAAGATTAAATAAAAAGACATAAAAAGTCATTTTAAATTTACTTAAGATTGAAAAACAAAAAAAAACAAAAAAAACAAAAAAAGCAGTTGACAAGGTAAAAAATAGGGGGTACTAAGAAACTCCTTTTTGGGTTCGGAGATTAAAAATCTAAGTTAATTAAGGTTAGTTTTTAAGAATAATTTCTTAATTTAAAAAAAGGCTGTGATCTAAGAAAAGTTGTAAAGAGGGGAGCAGCAGGCGGTGGCATTAAGTAGA
>CAYWTE010000022.1:0-5577 GCA_964461145.1 uncultured Lactobacillales bacterium
TATGAAATGCGTGCCCGTGTGAAATCTGCTTATTCTATTTGGAGTAAAATGCAGCAGCAAAATATTAATTTCGAGCAGCTTTTTGATATTATGGCTTTTAGGATTATTGTTAATTCTTTAGATGACTGTTATAAAGCTTTAGGCGTTGTTCATAGTAAATATCCGATGATACCTAGTAGGTTTAAGGATTATATTTCTACTCCTAAGCCTAACGGTTATCAATCTATTCATACAGGTGTTATAGGGCCAGGCAAAAAAAGAATAGAAATTCAAATAAGAACTCAAGAAATGCACAGAGTGGCAGAAATAGGCGTTGCAGCACATTGGAAATATAAACAAAATGAAAATATCGATGGAAAACAATACAGATGGATGCGAGAACTTCTTGAAATCCTAGATCAAACCAATAATCCTGAAGAATTTCTTGAGCATACTAAGCTTGAGATGTATAGAGATCAAGTTTTCTGTTTTAGTCCTAAGGGAGATTTGATCGAGCTTCCATTCGGGTCAAGCCCTATTGATTTTGCTTATGCGGTTCACTCAGAAGTCGGTAATAAATGCGTTGGGGTTAAAATAAACGGTAAACTTAAGCCTTTGAGAACCAGATTAGAAAACGGCGATCAAGTGGAAATTTTAACTTCAAAAGTGCAAACTCCATCGCCCGAATGGGATAGATTCGTTGTTACCGGTAAAGCAAAAGCGGCTATTAGAAGGTTTATCAGGCAACAAAAGCGCTCTCAATATATCGAATTAGGTCAGCAGCTCCTTTCTTTGGAATATAAGGAAAATAAGCAGCCAGTTAATGAAAAAGAAGCTACAGATAATAAGCTTTTAGAAAAATTCTGTGCAGAAGATGCTTTGGATTTATATTCAAAAATAGGAGAGGGGCTTATAACTGCTAAAGAAGTTTATACTTTTATTCATCCTGAAACTAAAGTCTCCAAAATTAAGGAAGTCGTTAAAAGTTTAACCAGAAGAAAAGAAAAACCAAATGACAAGAAAGCTACCAGAGTCCTTCCGATAAAAGGTCTTATACCGGGGCTATCTATTCATTATGCAAGGTGCTGCCATCCTTTGCCGGGTGATAGAATCGTCGGTATTGTTACAACAGGAAAAGGGGTTACTATTCATACAATAGACTGTGCGACGCTGGATAAATATGCTAATGAGCCGGAAAGATGGCTCGATATCGCTTGGGAAGATGAAAAAGATGATAGCAAAGTTTATGTCAGCCGCTTGAAATTATCGCTTCAAGATGAGCCCGGTTCTCTCGGAGTATTATCGGCTATTGTTGCAAAAAATGAAGGAAATATCATTAATATAAATGTTGTTAATCGTACACTTAATTTTTTTGATATGACAATCGATGTTGAAGTGAAAGATCTTAAGCATTTAACTAATATTATAGTTGCTCTTAGAGCTAATAACAAAATTACTAATGTTAAAAGAGAAAAGAATTAAAAAATGATTGATAGAGTAAAAGAAAAAACTTCCGTTATATTTTCATCTCAAAAAGGAGGTTTAGGGAGAATATTTAAGTATATTTTATCTAAACTTAAAAGAATTAAAGATACTCCTTATGCAATTGCTTGCGGAATGGCTTTTGGGGCTGCTATTTCTTGTACTCCTTTGATCGGCGGGCACGTTCTTTTTGCTGTAATTTTAACTTTTATTTTTAGAGGGAGTATTTTTTCCTCTTTAATCGGAACTTTATTCGGGAACCCTTGGACTTTGCCGGTAATTTGGTTTGTTACTTATAAAACAGGAAATCATATGTTAGGTAAAGAATATATTGTGGCGGAAAAAATTAATTTTAATGAAATATTAAATTCATTCTTGCTTTCTGTTCAAAACTTAAATATTGATTTGTTTATGAAGGAAATTTATCCGATATTTTTCCCAATGTTAATTGGGAGTATTCCTTATTTTATAATTACTTGGCTGGGATTTTTCTTTATAACTAAAAAAATAGTATTTAAATTTCAAGAAAAACGCCGTTTAAAAATGCTTGAGAAAGGAAAATTAAATGAAAGAAACTATTAAAACTATATTTTATGCAGGACTAATAGCTATTATTTTTAGGACTTTCCTTTTTGAGCCTTTTAATATTCCTTCCGGCTCGATGAAACCTACTCTTTTAGTCGGGGATTATTTATTCGTTGCAAAATATTCTTACGGATACTCAAGATACTCACTTCCGTATGGGTTAAATTTAATAAAAAATAGAATTTTTGCTAAAGAACTAAATAGAGGTGATGTGGTAGTGTTTAAGCTTCCTAAAGATACTAGAACAGGGCAAGAAAATAAAATAGATTATATTAAAAGGGTTATTGGCCTGCCGGGAGATAAAATCCAAGTTAAAAACAACGTACTTCACATTAATGGTAAGCCGGTAAAAAGAGAGCAAATTGAAGACTTTATTGAAAGAGATGAGCTTGGTAACGTTAAACGATACAAGCAATTTATTGAAACTTTACCTGAAGGATTTCAGCATAAAATTATTGAAAGAGTTGGTAATTTTCCTGCTCTTGAAATAGATACCAGAAATACTAAAGAATACATTGTGCCTGAAAATCATTACTTTATGATGGGCGATAATAGGGATAATTCTCGTGACAGCCGCTTTGATGATGTGGGCTATATTCCTTTCATCAATATTGAAGGAAATGCTAAAGTTTTATTCTATTCTATTGATGAAAACACCAGATTTTGGGAGTTATGGGAAGTCCCTGGGGCAGTTCGTTGGAATAGAATATTCGATAAGATAATCTAATAGGATAATTTAATGGAAAAAATTGAAAAAATCCTTAATTATGAATATAAAAATAAAGAGCTTTTAACCCTTGCGTTAACTCATTCTAGTGCTAATACTCACCATAATAAAAATGTTAATAGCTATGAAAGGCTGGAATTTTTAGGAGATAGAGTCTTAGGTTTATGTATCGCTGAACTTATTTATAATAAATATAATAATGAAAATGAAGGCGAACTTGCAATAAGGCAAAGTAAATTAATCAGCGAGGCAGCCTTATCAAACATTGCTCAAAATTTAGGCTTAGGAGATTATATTATTTTCGGAATTTCCGAGCTTAAAGAAGGCGGAAAATATAAACCTTCAGTCTTATGTGATGTTATTGAAGCACTTATCGGCAGTATGTATTTAGACGGCGGTCTTGATATAGTTCAAAAATTTGTTAAAAAAAATTGGGATAACTTAATTATTTCTGATATTACTCCACCGAAAGATAATAAAATGGAACTGCAAGAATGGCTTTTAAAAAAACAAAAAATAGTACCAAAATATAATTTAATTTCAAAAACGGGAGAAGAACACGCTCCGTTATTTGAGGTGGAAGTCGTAATTAATGGGGTGTCTGCACAAAAAGGGCAGGGAACATCTAAGAAAAAGGCTGAGCAAGATGCTGCATTTAATATGATTAAACATCTTAAAAATAAAGGATTAATGTAAAAAAATAATGCCTGAAAATGAAAAAAATAAAAATGAGCAAAAATGCGGATTTGTCGCTGTATTAGGCGCTCCTAATGCCGGAAAATCAACGCTGGTTAATTATATTGTCGGAGAAAAAGTCAGTATTGTTTCTCCAAAAGTTCAAACTACCAGAACTCAAGTTAAAGGAATCGCAATAAAAAATAATACTCAAGTTGTTTTTATTGATACTCCGGGGATTTTTAATCCTAAACGGCGTCTTGATAGGGCGATGGTCAGCTCGGCTTGGAGCGGCGCATCTGATGCAGACTTAATAATGCTTCTTATCGATGCAAAAAAAGGCATTTGCCAAGATACAAAAAATATCTTAAAAGCACTTAAAAATATAAAAACAGAAAAAATTTTAGTTTTAAATAAAGTCGATTTAATTCACAAAGAAAAACTACTCCTTTTAGCACAAGAAATAACTAAAGATAATGAATTTTTAGAAGTTTTTATGATTTCTGCTGAAAAAGGCGTTGGGGTTAATGATTTATTCGATTATGTGTGCTCAAAAATGCCAAAAAGCGTTTGGCTTTATGATGAAGACCAAATATCAGATATGCCTCAGAGGCTTTTGGCTGCTGAAATTACCAGAGAAAAGCTTTTTATTCAGCTGCGTGATGAATTGCCTTATTTTTTAACCGTTCAAACCGAAAAATGGATTGAGCAAAAAGACGGTTCGGTTAAAATTAATCAAATAATTTACGTTACGAAACAATCTCATAAAATAATTGTTTTAGGGGAAAAGGGGAGTAAAATAAAAGCTATCGGCCAAAGTTCAAGAAAAGAACTGGAAAAATTATTCGACCGCAGAGTGCACTTATTTTTATTCGTTAAAATAAGAGAAAATCGTCTTGATGAAAAAGATGAATACGAAGGTTGGGGGCTGGATTTTAATGCCTAATTGGAATGATGAAGCTATTATATTAAATGTTAAAGAATTCGGAGAGACTTCTTTGCTGCTTACTTTATTTTCAAAAGAGCACGGGAAATGGTCGGGGCTGCTTAAAAATTCAAATAATCAATCGCAAAAAGCCGTTTTGCAGCCGGGGAATATAATTAAAGCCGAGTGGTACGCTAGGGTCGATGAACAGCTTGGGACTTTTAGGATAATAGAAATTATCAATTCTTTTTTAGCAAAACTGATTAGTAATCCTAAAAATCTTAAATTAACGGCTAATGCATTACTCGTTACTAATAAATATTTAATAGACAGAGAACCGGCGGAAAATATTTATTCTCAATTAGTGTATTTTATTAATAATATTTCACCGCAAAATGAGGTTTATTATAAAATAACAATGCTTAAAGAATTAGGATATGGGCTGGATTTAACTAAATGTGCAGTTACAGGAGAGCAAAATAATCTTACTTATATTTCCCCTAAAACGGGTAGGGCTGTTAGCGAAAAAGCAGGTGGTATTTATAAAGAAAAACTGTTCATTTTACCTGAATTTCTAATTAATCACAACATAATCGCAAATGAAAATGATATCGAAAATGCTAAAAATATAACCGATTATTTCCTTAAAAAATGGTGCAGTTAAAAATCCGGCTAATAAAAAAATCATTAATCCTTGAAATTTAAAAGATATTGGTATATAAATACTTAAAATATATGAAGGGAATTTAGATTTTTTTAATCTATAACATAATTGATGGATTTTTTTACTTTAAGTAATTTTTTTATGATAACGGGGTTTTTACTCGCATCATATTCGGTGGTCGCAAATGATTCTATGCAGACTTTAGGAACGCTAATTAATTCTCAACGCCGCATAAAATGGTACTTTTTATGGCTGGCAGCTTCTTTAATTTTAGCTGTAACTTTAACTTTAGGCTGGTATTTTAATAATCAGGATTTTGCTTTCGGCAGATTGGAAAGTATTCCAAGACCTGACAAGTTCTATTGGTATCATATGGCGGCTCCTTTAGTTTTGGTTATTTTAACTAAATTAGGTATGCCGGTTTCAACTACTTTCCTTGTGTTAAGCGTTTTTGCTACAAATGTTGTTTTAGAAAAAATGATTGTAAAAAGTGTTGTCGGTTATGGTTTAGCTGCTGTGGCTGCATATTTTTTGTGGCTA
>CAYWTE010000022.1:5587-10146 GCA_964461145.1 uncultured Lactobacillales bacterium
TATTTGGAGAAGATATGACAAATAAAATTACATGGTGTACATATAACATTTTTGAGAAGGCATGGCAATCAGCTAAACAATTATGCCTAGAAAATAAGGAGAAATACTATCACCAAATGATGCTTGATGAAAGTAAAAGAATTTTGAGACCAAATACTCTTAAAATATGGGGGGTATGCCAATTAATTGTTACAGGTTTTCTATGGGCTAGCTGGCTTATGCAGGATATGGCTAATATTGTTGTCTATCTTCCGAGGACATTAAATATCGAGTGGGTTATTTTTGTTGAAATATCTTTAATTTTAGGTCTCGCTTTAGTCTTTTACTTCAAAGGTGGAAAAATCGGTAATATTATCGCTAATAAAAGCCATACCAGATTTACAAGGTCGGCTACTGTTATTGATTTATTTTATTCGTTTCTATTAATTTTCTTTACGATATATAATAATATTCCTATGTCTACTTCTTGGGTTTTTGTAGGGCTTTTATGCGGTAGAGAGTTCGCACTTAAAACTTTAGGCAAAAGAGTTACTGATAATGGAGATATATTTCATATCGTAGCAAGCGACTTGTTAAAATTAATTATCGGTATGCTGGTTAGCATTGCTTTAGCTTTAACAGTCGCTGCTATTCAAAATCACTTAACTTAATCTTGATTTTAAAGCTTTATAATTTTCTAAGAATTCTTTTGGAACTCTTGAGCCGAATTTATCAAATAATTTTTTATGATTTTCCGCTTCTTCTAAAGCTTTAGCTTTATCGATAAACATTAGTTTTGCAAATTCTTCCTCAGAATATTTAAGTCCTTCAAAGTTAATATCTTTGTATTCAGGAATAAGCCCTAAAGGTGATTTGGCGGCATTAACCTTGTTTTTAACGCGTTTGATAATCCAGTCAACAACCCGCATATTGTCAGAATACCCCGGCCACATAAATTTTCTGTTCTCATCACGTCTAAACCAGTTTACACGAAATATTTTTGGGAGATTCTTAACTTTTTTACCCATTTTGAGCCAATGTGACCAGTAATCTGCCATATTGTATCCGCAAAACGGAATCATTGCCATCGGATCACGTCTTATCGGGTCGCCGTCATCTGCTGCTGCGGTTTTTTCTGAACCCATTGTTGAGGCAATATAAACTCCGTAATCCCAATTTCCAGCCTCAAATATTAACGGGGTGTTAGAGCTCATTCTGCCGCCAAAAAGCATTGCTGAAATTGGAACTCCTTCAGGATTTTCAAGCTCACTTGAAACTATCGGGCAATTAATAATCGGGGCGGTGAACCTTGCATTCGGGTGAGCTGCCGGTTCATCTGAATTAGGCGTCCAATCTTTGCCTAACCAATCGATTAAGTGGGCAGGGGGATTTTTGCTCATTCCTTCCCACCAAACATCACCATCATCTGTTAAGGCTACGTTAGTGAAAATAGTATCTTTTTTAATACTTTCCATCGCCATTGCGTTAGTTTCAAAAGATGTCCCCGGAGCAACGCCAAAAAAGCCGTTTTCAGGGTTTATTGCATGTAAATATCCGTCTTTATCCGAAGGTTTAATCCACGCAATATCATCGCCGATACAAAAAGTTTTATATCCTTTTAATTCTTTGGGCGGAATAATCATTGCTAAATTTGTTTTGCCGCAAGCAGAAGGAAAAGCTCCGGTTATATACGTAATTTCTTTATCAGGTGTTTGTACCCCTAAAATTAACATATGTTCTGCCATCCAGCCTTGTTCTTCTGCCATTTTTGAAGCTATTCTTAATGCAAAACATTTTTTGCCGAGCAAAGCGTTTCCGCCGTAACCACTGCCGTATGACCAGATTTCTTTGGTTTCAGGGAAATGAGTGATATAACGATTGTCCGGATTGCAAGGCCAAGCAACATCTTTTATCCCTTCATTTAGCGGCATTCCGACTGAGTGCATACACGGAATAAAATTGCCGTTTTCTCCCATAAAATCAAGGACTTTCTGTCCCATTCTGGTCATAATACGCATATGTGCCACAACATAAGGAGAGTCAGTAATTTCTACGCCAATATGAGCAATAGGTGAGCCAATCGGCCCCATTGAAAACGGAATTATATACATTGTACGGCCGGTCATACAGCCCTTAAAAAGACCGTTTAACGTTTGTTTCATTTCTTTCGGATCAGCCCAATTATTGGTCGGGCCGGCATCAATCTCTTTTACTGAGCAAATAAATGTTCTGCTTTCAACCCTTGCAACATCTTTTGGGTTAGAGCGGACGAGATAAGAATTAGGGCGTTTTGCTTCGTTTAATTTTATCATCGTTCCATTTTTTAACATTAATGTTTTTAAGGCTTCATCTTCTTCTTTTGAACCATTGCACCAATGAATTTCTTTTGGGCAGCAAAGAGATGCCATTTCGTTAACCCAATTAATTAATTTTTGATTTTTAGTCGGTAATGATGTCATTTTATTCCCCTCTTTTTTGTGTTTTAACTCAAAAGTATAACTGCTAATGCAGCTATGCCTTCGCCTCTGCCGGTAAAACCTAATTTTTCCGTTGTTGTACCTTTAATATTAACTCTGTTTGGCGTTATTCTTAATATTTCCGCCGTTTTTGATGCCATATCTTTTTTATATGCTGAAAGTTTCGGCTCTTCGCATATTATTGTGATGTCTACGTTGTTTATTTTATAATTTTGCTCAAAAGCTAAAGCGCCTGCATATTTTAAGAAAATTGCAGAATCTGCACCTTTCCATTTATCATTAGAGGGAGGGAAATACTCCCCGATATCTCCACAGCCGATAGCCCCTAATATTGCATCGGTTAAAGCGTGCCAAGCAACGTCTGCATCTGAATGGCCTTTTAACTTAAAAGCGCAGGGAATTTTAACTCCGCATAAAATAACGCCGTCCCCATCTTCAAATTGATGGACGTCAAATCCTTGGCCTATTCTTGCTTCTTCTGCCATAATAATATCCTTTCGGCTTTTATTAAATCTTCTTGATTGGTTATCTTAAAATTATCCGATGAGCCTTTCGATAATCCTACCTTTATCCCAGCTTGTTCAAATAAAAGTGTATCATCTGTGAAATTTTGCCCTATAAAGCGTTGATGAAGCCCTAAAATCTCCTTAAAAACAAAGGTTTGCGGTGTTTGTGCCCCATATAATCCTTCCCTTGAAACCGTATTTTCAATATATTCACCGTTTTTGCTCAATTTTAACGTGTCAATAATAGGGATAACGGGCAGGGCAGCCTGATAGCCTTCTTTCGTTATCTTATTAATCGCATCATAAATAATGTCTTCGGTTACAAAAGGGCGAGCGGCATCGTGAATTAAAACAATATCCGGATTATACTTTTCTAATGCTTGTAATCCGTTCCTTACAGAATCTTGACGCTCAAGACCACCTTGAATTGGAGGTAAAATATCAAGGCTATCGGTTGCTTCTTCGTATAAATCTTTGTAATCAAAATTAATCACCGCTATAATATTATTTTTTATTATCGGAATATTATAAAAAGCCTCAATACTACGACGGATAATTGTTTTGCCGTCAGAAAGTTTTAAGTATTGTTTAGGTAATTCTGAGCCAAAGCGTTTGCCTGAACCAGCAGCCATTATTAAAGTGTATATTTTCATAATATTTGAAAGGTATGTTATGTCCATATAAAAGTCAATTATTTTGGATTAGTTATACTTAAGATTATAATTAGTATACATAATATAAATTATGCGACAATTAGAGTGGGAAAAGAGTGGGGGAAATTACCTGCCTTTTTGTCGGTAATAATGAAAAACAAAGTATGATTATGGAGTTAAATATCTAATTTTAGCCCGTCAAATGCCGGAAAAATGTTCTTTGGTAAGGTTTGGCATAATGTTTCATAATCTAATTTTGGACCCATATGGGTTAAATATAATTTTTCAGGCTCTAAATATTCGTTCCAGCTTAAAACTTTTTCTAAATGAGCATGTGTCGGGTGCGGACGGGTAGTTATGCAGCCTAAAATCAGAACTTTTAATCCTTTTAGCATTTTTAAGCTTTCCGTTGATAAATTTACCTCATCAGTTATATAGGCAAAGTCGTTGATTCTAAAGCCTGCTACCTGCATTACGCCGTGATCAACGTCTATCGTTTGAATTTCTGTTCCTTTTGCCGTTTTTATTGTGCCGGGGATTTTAAATTCATTAGCTATCAGCCAAGTGTGTGATAACCAAAATCTAGTTTCTCCCCACTTTTCTCTTTCATCTTCAAGGCTTTCAAAGGCATAATTAAACTTCCTTTTTATCTCGGATAACGTTTCTTTACTGCCAAAAATAGGTAATGGTGCATTCGTAATTCTGTTTATCTCTCTTAACTCATCTATTCCGTGGACGTGGTCAGCATGATGATGCGTGTATAAAACTAAATCTATCTTTTTAATATCGTTATTTAAAAGCTGCTGTCTTAAATCCGGCGAAGTATCTACTAAAATTTTATCATCATTGTCGGTTTCTATGTAAATTGAAGAACGTAAGCGATTGTTTTTTGGATTTAACGGGTCACAATCTCCCCAGCCAAAGCCTACCATAGGCACACCCCC
>CAYWTE010000023.1:0-10062 GCA_964461145.1 uncultured Lactobacillales bacterium
ATCCGGCAGAAAATAAGGTATAAAAATATAGCTTTGTAAAAGTTTCTTTATCACCTTGCCCCAAAATCTGTTTAATGAGAAAATACTCCCATAGTCGATACAGACTCCTTGAAATACTTATATTTAATTAAAGGACATAAAAATGATAACCAAAGACGGCATAACACTAGAAGATGATGAACGCCAACCGTGCGAGATTTGGACTAGAGTTATGGGTTATCATAGACCGGTTTCACAATGGAATATTGGTAAAAAGGCAGAGTTTGCTCAGCGGGCTTATTTCACCGAAGAAAAAGCATTTGCTAGCGATAAGAATGTATATTGTGCGGCTGAATAATTCTTTATTATAGTTCAAGTCCCGCGCAATTACGCACAATCCCGCAGAAACTCTCATCTCAAAACCTCCCCAGAACCTCCCAGAGGTGTTTTTTAGATTTTCGCAGTTTTTTAATTTGTTGATTTTTGAAGGTGGATAAGGGATTAAGTGGTGCCGGTTGAGAGACTCGAACTCCCGACCCGCTGATTACAAATCAGCTGCTCTACCAACTGAGCCAAACCGGCAGATTTCCATTTTCGCGAATGTCTTATATTATGATTCTTTCCTTTTTGCAACTCTTTTTTTATTTATTCTTTACTCGTCTTAACATCTCTTCATAAGCACCGGAAAAATCATCTAATGAATAGGTTCTAGTGATAACTTTTCTTTCCCTATCCATATATATTACCTTGCCTGTAAGAGAATTTTTCATCACTTTTAATACATCATCAGCTATTAAGGCCTCTAAATAACAGCTTTTCTCATCACAATTGTCAAATGGTATATGGTGCAATGTAATCCCTGCTTCATCTTTACCTATTTCCATCTTTACCCCAGGTTTTAGCCAAGAATCTATCGGTACTGATATCGTCATAAAATTATAATTGTCTTCAGGATTATAATTTAATGTTAATCTTAAAACTAATTGCTTTTTACCAGATACTTTCTTGTATAATGACTGATGAATCGTGCAAAAATTGCTCTCTTTAATATTAGAATCACAAGTTAATCTCCAATCTTTATAATCAACATTCTTTACATTAGATACTTGCTTTGCTGTTTGTGAAAAGGATTTTGTGCTTAAACCTAAAATTAAGCAGATACCAAATATTACTTTTGCTATTATTTTCATTTCTATCTCAAGCCCCCTTGTCTCTCTATACTTTTAGACTTAAAAAAAGTTTAAGATTATTAATATATATTATCAACTATTTTTTTATGTTTTATACACGTTTCTTCTTTTATTAATATTTTTTGTTAATATTGATTTAGCTTTTTAATTATATGATAAATTTTAATTGATGTTATTTGGCGGTGAGGATTGCCCTATTTATGCTTAAATCTTTCTTTTATAAACTTTCTTCCTTTTTTGCTTTGCTCTTTATTAATATAGCTCAAGCTTTATCTGCTTGTCCTACTGTTAATCAAGCTATAAGCGATATTAAAAATTCTAAAACAAATCCTCAAGAAGACTTCTTCTCCCTTGCGTTTTCAAGCATTTTTAATAAAACAAGTGAATACTCTCAAACCGCTTTTAATAATCTTGCCGGACCTTGTGCTTCTTTGCTTGCCGTCTTCTTTGCTTTATGGATGATGTTTTTCTTTCTTGAAAAATATAACAGCGGAAAGCCTATAAATGCAGATATTATAACAGGTTTAATTCCTAGAGTTTTTTGCCTTATTGTCGGATTAGCTTTGTTAGCATCTGACCCTGTAGACATTTTCGATTATTTTTATATCCCTATTGTTCAAGCCGGTATTGATTTTGGTATTATAATCGCTAATATCGATTTAATGTCTATTGATGCTAGCGTTAAAGATGCTTTTAATGACCCGCCAGGAGGGGTTTGTTCTTCTATTTCTTCATCTTCTTCAGGAGCCTCTTCTATTGGCGTTTTCCCCGATTCTTTGAGAGAAAGAATGATTTGTTATATTATAACTGTTAATTATCAATTGGCTCAAGTATCAGGCTTTGCTAATTCGCTGCTTTGTAAAGCCGCTCTTGAACACGGAACTCTTCTTCCTAATTTTAATTTGATGATTATCGGAATAATTATGATTGCTATTTGTTTTCTTGTCGGATTTTTAGTTCCTTTTTATTTTGTTGACGGGTTAGTCAGGGTCGGGATAGTCGGTGCTCTTATGCCTGCTCTTATAATGTTTTGGGTTTTCCCTAAAACCAGAAAATACACTGAGGTCGGGTTTAGAATGCTGTTAAATATCGCATTTCTTTTTATTATAGTTTCTGCCGTAATGTTTTTAAATATGGTGCTTTTAGGAAGTATTTTTGTAGGCAATTTTAGCTCCGTTGTTTCAGCTTTAGATGCTAACCAATATCATCAGGTTGAAGAATCCTTAAATCTTGCAGGCGGAGGGATTTTTTCTTTATTGATGCTCGGATTTTTTGTGATTAAGCTAACTACTCTTGCCCCAGCTATGTCCAATTCTCTCTCTGATACTTCGTTTAAACACGATTCAGCTTCTCAATTAGGGGCCATAGGATTAGTTTTAGGGTACGGTGCAGGTAGTGCAGCATTAAGATTCGCATCAAGAAAAGGCGCTGGTGCTAAAAAATGGTATAAAGATAGATATGCGAAAAATAATAACGGGAATCCTCCTGAAAATAATATTGAAACATCAAATGCTAAAACAAGTCACCCTGGCGCTGCTCATTCAAATTATAACCCCGCAGCAAAATCTAATCAGTCAAATAGCAATAATAACTCTGTAACCGTTTCTTCCGGTAAAAAATAATTTTGAAATGTTGTGAAAAAACGGAATCTACAAATGTAGGCAGAAATTTTTGCTAACTGCATTCGTTGTTAATACTTTTTTAACTTTTATGGAAAACCTGTTAAAATGTTGTGGAAAAGCTCTTAATAAACCCTGTACATAACCTGTGAATATTTCTTATGCGGGATAAAAATAACCCTTAAATTCTAAGAACTTTAATGTTCTTTTATTAAAAATTAACTTTTTTAAGTTTTAATTAAATAGGAATAATGTATTTTTTTGTAGAATTTTGACAAAACTGTTGACAAATACCATTATATGTTGTATAAATAATATTGGAAGTATTGTGCAATATTATGCTTTATGGAGGTTAAAATGGTAAATTTTATATATTATTGCGGACAAAGCGCAACTGAACAAGATGGACAAAATGCAAAAATAGTAATTGATGGCCGTCCTTATAATTTCAATACAGATAAAATTAATAGCAATAATCAAAAACAAGATAAATATGGAAATAATCAACTGGTAGAAAGCCGTAATTATCTTGAAAGGCTATATGGTTATTAACTGTATATATGTTTTTAAATGTTTTTGACAACTATATGTAGTTGTTATATGATGGTTTAGTTTTTTAAAGTTAAAGAGTTTGAATCCAATGAACTTAAATAAAAAAATGCAAAATAAATGGATTTCTTTTTTCGATATACTGGAAAGTATGGAAGAAATTAAAAATAACGAAATTCAAAGAAAAAAAGAACAGCTCGAGGAAAATAAAAAATCCTGCAATATAAATTCTTTATCTGCGAATATAAAAACTTCTTATAATACTCAAAAAAATGATGATTACGCAACAAGCTCAATTACTGCTTTAGAAAGCACCGTTGAAGCTTTAGAGGTTGCTAATGATGAGGATATTACTCAATATGCTTATGTTAAGGCTTTGGTATGGGGTAAACCAGAAATAACTCAACACAATCTCTTTGATAACGTAAAAGAGCTTGAAGCCAAGCAAGGCGTTGATTTTTTTAAACCTTATGTGCAAAAAATAAAAAGTAATAAAAATACTTTCGCTGAAAAAAAATTTTTTGAATATATAGAAACTCAAAAGCCTCTATATTTTGAAACCTTATGTGATTTTTATGCTGAATTTGAAAAACAACAACAAATGCAGCTAGCGAATCATTTTATTTATGACTTGATGAATACACAAAAAATTAGGGCTTAATTTTAGTTTTTCCGAAGATTAAAGTGTTCCTTATATCTCCTTTTTTAGGGCCAAAGGTAATGACACCGTCATTTTCTAGAAAAGCCTCCTGTTTATATCCACAAGATAGTGCTACTTTTTTTGAAGCATCGTTATCGGCATTACATTTGATGTAGATTTTTATTAAGCCAAGAGAAAAATATGATTCTTCTAAGGCGGTTACCGCTTCTCTCATATAGCCGTTGCCGGTTTTATCTTTTGACAGCCAATAGCCAATTTCGCCAGTTTTACTATTAAAATCAAGGTCAAAAATACCAATATTGCCGATATATTGATTTTTTAAGAATACACCGTAATGCCCAGCTTTGCCGGTTTTAAAATCTTCGTTTAACTTTTGTAAGTATGAAAAACTATCTTCTGCCTTTTGTGTTAAAGGAGCCCATTCTAACCATTTTTCCAGATATTCTCTGTTTTTATCGATTTCTTTATATATCTTTTCAGCATTTTCAAATGATATTGGAAGAATTTTTAAGGTAATTCTTGAGCATTTTATAGTTTTCGGAAATCTTTTTTTCATAAGTCTTATAATATAAAAACTTTATGTTCTTTTCAACACAAAGTTAAAGCAAGAAAAGATTTTTTATGCTCTTTTCTTGCTTAAACGCTTATTTCTTTGATAATGTTATATTTCCCATCATTGAAATATAAAATATTAACAATAGAATCTATAACCTCATCAACATTTTTGTGCATGGTTTTATGAATCCTCTCGCGAATTCTTTTTACCTTCTCTTCATCGCCTATAATATAGCCAACGAAGTGTTCCCTGCTTCCTTCAATAATACCTTTAATTTCAAGATCATTATCTGAGGGAAGCGTTTCCATTCCAAAGGTGATTTCCTGCACGGAAATCGCTATTTCATTAATTGTATCAATGTTTGTCATACAACTTCAAGATAATGGGCAAACATTAATTTGTCAATAATTAATATCGATAATTATCTGCTTTATAAGGCCCTTCTTTTGGAATTCTTGAATATTCAATTTGTTCTTGGGTTAACTCGGTTAATTTTGCCCCAATTTTGCCTAAATGAAGTCTTGCAACCTTTTCATCTAAGTGTTTAGGTAAAACATAAACCTTGTTTTCGTATTTACCGACATTATTAAATAATTCTATTTGTGCTAAAACCTGATTTGTAAACGAATTGCTCATCACAAAGCTCGGGTGACCCGTTGCACAACCTAAATTTACCAATCTTCCTTCTGCTAATAAAAGGATTTTATGGCCGTCCTTGAATTCTATTTCATCTACTTGCGGTTTGACATTATGCCATTTGAGTTTTTTTAATGAGGCAACATCAATTTCATCGTCAAAGTGTCCGATATTGCAAACTATGGCTCTATCTTTCATTTTTTCCATATGGTCAAAGCGAATTACGTTGCAATTTCCTGTCGCTGTTACAAAAATATCAGCTTTTGCTACTACGTCTTCTAATAAAACTACTTCATAGCCTTCCATTGCTGCCTGCAAAGCGCATATCGGGTCTATTTCCGTTATTTTAACGATAGCTCCTTGACTTTTTAAGGCTTGAGCACAGCCTTTGCCAACATCTCCGTATCCGCAAACAACGGCTATTTTACCTGAAATCATAACATCAGTTGCTCTCTTTATGCCGTCGACTAAACTTTCTCTACAGCCGTATAAATTATCAAATTTTGATTTTGTAACAGAATCATTAACGTTAAAAGCCGGACATTTTAATTTTCCTTCTTTTTCCATTATATATAAACGGTGAACGCCTGTTGTGGTTTCTTCTGAAACTCCTCTGATTTCTTTTAATAATTCCGGATATTTTTTATGCATTACTAAAGTTATATCACCGCCGTCATCAAGAAGCATATTCGGCTTCCAACTTGAATCTCCTTGAATTACTTGGTCTATGCACCACCAATATTCTTCTTCTGTTTCGCCTTTCCAAGCAAATACAGGTATGCCTTGGTCTGCTACGGCTGCTGCTGCGTGGTCTTGCGTTGAGAAAATATTACAAGAGCTCCATCTTACATCTGCACCTAATTCCACTAAAGTTTCAATTAAAACTGCGGTTTGAATAGTCATATGTAGACTGCCGGCTATTCTTGCCCCTTTTAAAGGTTTTTTATCTTTATATTCAGCTCTGATAGCCATTAATCCCGGCATTTCAATTTCTGCTAACCTTATTTCTTTATGACCCCAAGATGCTAGCGACATATCTTTTACTTTGTAATTATTTTCCATTTTTACTCCGTTTTTTCATGTTAATTTTAATATTTTAAATCATTGCCAGAATTTTAATTCAAAAGCTTCCAATTTTTTATCTATCTTTTTATTATCTGTAAAGGATAAAATTTCTCCTGCTAACCATTTTGCTTCGGCAAAGCTGATTTTTCTTATTCTGTCTTTTACTCTGGGAATGTTCGCCGATGCCATAGAGAGCTCTTTTATCCCCATTCCGATTAAAACTGCAGCATATTTGGGTATTCCTGCCATTTCTCCGCATACTGATACGGGTATTTTTGCTTTTTTTGCCGCTCTTACCGTTAATTTTATTAATCTTAATACTGCTAAATGCCCCGGATTATAATATTCGGCTACTTTGCCGTCCATTCTATCTACTGCCAAAGTATATTGGATTAAATCGTTTGAGCCTATAGAAAAAAAATCGCAATATTTTGCTAGTCTATCTGCCATTATTGCAGCTGAGGGGACTTCTATCATTATGCCTAACGGCGGTAAAGTGCCATTTAAAGGTATTTTCTCCTGCTTTAGTTCCTCATAACATTCTCTTAATATTGATTTTGCTGTTATTATTTCTTCTACTTCCGTTATCAGAGGCAATAATATTTTTACTTGGCCATAATTAGATGCCCTTAAAATGGCCTTAAACAATGTTTTTATTATTTGCGGATATTTTAATGCACACTTTATCCCCCGCAAGCTTAAAGCCGGATTAGGCGAATGCCCTAAGGGTAATAAATGGCTTATTTTATCTCCGTTTATATCTAAAAGTCTTATTGTTATCGGTTTATCTTTTACTCTATCCATAACCATTTTAAAGGTATTAAATAATTCATTTTCTGTTGGGAAAGTTTCTTTGTTCATATACAAATATTCCGTTCTTAAAAGCCCTATCCCTTCGGCTCCGGAATCTAATAAAATATCTGCTTCTGAGGCTAAATCTATGTTGCCTAATAATTTTATCTCTTCTTTATCTTTGGTTATTGCAGGTAAGTTTTTTAAGCTTTTTAATGATTCTTTCCACTGCAGAAAATCATTTTGATATTTTTTGAAATTTTCTAGTGTTTCTTTGCTTGGATTAATTATTATTAAGCCATAAGTTCCGTCAATTATTACCGTGTCTCCAGTTTGAACATCATCTAAAAGGCCGTCCGCTGCAACAACCGCAGGAAGACCTAATGACCTTGCTAAAATAGCTGTATGTGATTGTGCGCCACCTGACATTGATGCTATAGCGTTGATATTCTTTGGGCTTATTGTCGCAGTATCCGCCGGAGAAAGCTCTTTGGCTAATATTATGCTGCCTTTGGGTAAGTCTGAGAAAGGCGTGTCTTTTAAATTAGAATCTAAGTTCTTTAAAAGTTTAGTTATTATGCCTTTGATATCATATAATTTTGAGGCAAAATCTCCCTCCCCCATATTCGCAAAAACTTTAGCTAAATTCTCGGCTTCTGCTTTTAAGGCATATTCAGCATTAATTTGTTCCGTTTCTATACGCTTTATTGCTCCTCTTATTAATCTGGAATCTTTTAATATAATCTGATATGCGTCTAAAAGACTGGTAAATTGCTTTATATTGCCTGTTTCTTTTTCAAAATTATCCCGCATTTGAGAAATTTGTTCTAATGTTTGCAATATTCCTTCTTGAAGACGGCAAAGTTCATCTCTAATATCTTTTACTTTATATTTTTTTACAAACATTAATGAGCTATTGTAAACATAAGCTTTGCCTATCGATATTCCTGAAGAAACTCCGATGCCTCCGTAATTTTTCTCTTTAGATATTTTTAATTCCTCATTATTCATCAAAACTTCTTTCTATTAATGCTGTTATTCCTTCTAAAGCTTCTTTTTCATCACTGCCTTTTGCTGTTATTTTTATTTGTGTGCCTTTTGAAGCGCCAAGCATCATTAAGCCCATTACCGACGTTCCTAAAACTTTCATTTCGCCTTTTTCTACTTCTATTTCGCTTTTATATTTTGAGGCTTCTTTAACAAAAGCTCCGGCTGCTCTGGCGTGAAGGCCTTTTTGATTGATTATTGTTATGATTTTGCTTGTAGTCATAGCCCCTTCTTTCCCTTATTTATAATAAAGATGATGCTATGCTGATGTATTTTTGTCCGGCTGTTTTTGCTTCTTCTACCGCTTCTTTTAAATCTTTGGTGTTCCTTACACTACAAAGCTTTATTAACATCGGAAGATTTAACCCAGCGATAACTTCTGTTTTATCTGGTTCCATTACTGAAATTGCTAAATTAGACGGCGTGCCTCCGAATAAATCTGTGAGTAAAACAACTCCTTTGCCACTGTTTAGTTTTGATATGGCCGATTTTATATCTTCTCTTTTTTTATCCATATCATCTTTTGGGAAAAGGGCGATGCTTTCTATTTTCTCTTGCTTGCCTAAAACATGTTCCGCTGCCGAAACAAATTCTTTGCCTAAGTTGCCGTGAGTTACTATTAATATCCCTATCATTTCATTTCCCCCGCTTTTTTTGCTTTGTTTGTAATATTTTAAAGTGCAGTGTACATTCTTTCTTTTATTTTTGCAATAATTAGCTCAACTTTTAATGTGGCTGATATTTCAAAGCTATTTAAATAGAATAACGGCAAAGAAATGCCTAATATTTCCCTTGATTCTTCTTTAGGAGGAATTCTCTGTGGGGGGGTATCTAAATCAATTATTACATCTATTCTTTGTGATTTTAAAAATTTTTGATTGATTATTCCGATTCCTCTTATCTCTAAAAGTCCTTGTAAAATTTTTGGTGCTGAAGCTATTATTTCTCCATTATTATTTATTAATTCCGTGCGGTCATCGGCTATTAATTCGCCTTTATTTTGTTTTATTAATCTTAAGGCTAAATCCGATTTGCCTGAGCCGCTTTTGCCCGTTAATAATATTCCTATCATATCTAAAAATAAGGCTGTTGCGTGTATATTTATTTTTTTCTCGATATTTTTTATCATTCTGCTTGCTTTTTATTTAATATTATTACAAATCTTGCGCCAATTATTTTTTTGCTTTTATCAAGCCTGTTTTTTGCAAAAATTTCTCCGCCTAAGCTTTCTATTATCTTTTTAGAAATCGCTAAGCCTAACCCTGAATGCTTGCCAAAGCCTTCTTCTTTGCCTCTCTCGCTATAAAACCTTTCAAAAATCTGCTTTTCTTTTCCTTCCAGAATTCCTTCGCCTTCATCATCAATTGTTATTTTTAGTCTGCTTTTCCCTATGTTAAGCTCTATTTTTATTACAGAATTATTCGGGGTGAAGCTTTCTGCATTCGATAATATATTCTCAAAAACTTGTGCTATTCTGCTTTCATCTCCATAAATTTGTGCTTCTTTAATGTTTTTATTTCCGCTTAAAATAAACTCTATGTTTGTTATTTTGTCTTTTTCTTGCTTTTTTAGCCCGTGCGAAATCACAAAGCCCTGCAAAACCTCGTATATATTTACTTTTTCTAATTTGGAACGCTGAAGCTCTCCTTCTATCTTTGATAAAGAGGATATGTCCGTTATTAAAAGGTTTAGTCTTTTTATATCTGATTTTATTATACTTAAAAGCTTGTCCTTCTTTTCTTGGTCTTTAATGTTTTCTATTGTATCTACTGCGCTTAATACCGAGCTTAACGGGTTTTTTAGCTCGTGCGCAACATCGCTCGCAAAATGCTCGGTTTCATCTAACAAATTCCATAAAGTCTGTGTCATTATATTTATTGATGAGGATAAATCTCCTATTTCATTTTTTAATTTATTAAAAACCGGTATTTTTGTTTCCCTATTTTTATCTTTTGCTATGCTGTCTGC
>CAYWTE010000024.1:0-9994 GCA_964461145.1 uncultured Lactobacillales bacterium
AATAATGTTGGTTATGTCATACTCTATGTATGGCTCTCTGCTTAAGGCAAAAAAGGAAACGGTTTTGCGTTCATCAACTGAATTAGAGGCGTAAAGTCCGAAATAGGCGTTTTCTTCTGTGCCGACAATCGGAACTCCCTGCATTCCTAAGCTTATTGCTAAGTCTTCATTTTGACTGAATGATACAGGATTTACATATGTTATTTTTAAGCGGTTATTTGACAGCTTTTGGTATTCTTCTAAAAGATTTTTCACCCTAGTATAATAATTTTTGTAATTAGGGTTTGCTTCCCCTAATTTTGGTGAATAAAACAGCTTAAGGTGTATCGGTTCATCAATGCTCCTTAAAACTTCTTTTGTTGAAGGAGAAAGGGAAAAAACTTTCTTCTGAGTTAAATCAAGGCGATAACTTTTGAATAAATTATTCGAAATAATGTTTATTAAAATAAATAAAATTAAGCTCAAAAAGAAAAATAAAAAGGTCATTTTCGATTTGTTTGCTGATTCTGTAAAAAAGCCTGCCTGCTTTGTTTTTATCTCAACAATAATAACGTTGGCAAAAAGCCATATGCCGATGATGGAGATAAAATATATTATGTCACTTAATCTGATTACTCCTCTGGTAACCGTATCAAAGTGGTCAAGAAAGCTAAGTGATGCTATAAGCTCAACAATTCCATCGTTTGCAAAACTCTTGAAAAAGCCTAAAACTAAGTCTAAGCCGCTCATTGTGAATAAAAAACAAACCAAAGCAGAAATGATAAACGAAATTACCTGAGATTTACTTGCAGCGGAAATGCACGAGCTTATGGCAAGGTAACCGCTAGCCATTAAAAGACTGACAATGTAGCTCGATAAAATTACGCCATTATCAGGCTCCCCTAAATAATTTACTGTAAGCCACAACGGGAACGTTAAAAATAATGAAATAAATATAATACTAAATGCGGCTAAAAATTTGCCGATAACCGCTTGTAATACTGTAATCGGCAGAGTCATTAACTGAATTATCGTGCCGGTTTTTCGCTCTTCTGCCCAAAGGCGCATTGAGCAGGCCGGAACTAAAAAAAGGTAGAGCCACGGTAAATATGAGAAAAAGGCAGTTAAATCTGCTTCATTATTTTCAAAAAAATGCCCGATGTAAAAAGTAAAGGCTCCTGAAATACTTAAAAAAATCACGATAAAAACATAAGCAAGCGGAGTTGAAAAATAACGAACAAACTCTCTTGATGCTAAAATTAAAGAAGCTCTCATAATTAAACGTTATCTCCTTTTATTAAGTTTATAAAAGTTTTTTCCATTGATTTGCCTAAGGATTTAAATGCTTTGACCGTATCGCTGAATAAAAGCTTGCCTTTGTTTATTAAGGCAATATGAGTGCAAACTGCTTCTACTTCCTCTAAGGAATGCGTCGAAATTATTATAGCTTTTTCTTTGGACATATTAATTATTAAATTACGCATTGCTATTTTTTGGCTGGGGTCAAGACCGTCGGTCGGCTCGTCTAAAATTAAAACTTCAGGGTCGTGAAGTATTGCTCCGGCAATGCCTACTCGGCGTTTAAAGCCTTTTGATAACGTATCTATTTTTTGATTTAATACACTTTCTATTTCTGTTAATTCTATGGTGCGAGCTAAGGCATTTTGTCTTTTCTCTTCACTTAAACCTCTTATTTTGCTTAAAAATTTTAAATATTGATAAGGGGTTTCATCGTCATAAGTCGGAGCTCCTTCAGGCAGGAAACCAATTACAGATTTTACTCCGATTTCATCTTCACTTATATCATAGCCGCAAATGTTAACGCTGCCTGATGTTTGCCGTAAGTATCCTGAGATGATATTTAATGTGGTTGATTTGCCAGCACCATTAGGCCCTAAAAGACCTAAAATCTCACCTTTATTTACGGTTAATGAAAGATTGTCTAAAGCTTTGAAATCTTCATAATATTTAGTTAAATTTTTAATTTGTATCATTAATAAAACCTCAAAAATTAAAATAGAAAGTATTAATGTAAACGTTTATTTAATAAATAACAATTATTATTATACCGTTAATAAACGGAGAATTTTATATGAAATACGGGTTTGTGGTTTCTGATTTATATGTGTTTTCGCCGGTGGCAAAAAATTGCGATATCATAAAAGGTATTGAAGCCACTTCAAGAAAGTCGGATTTTTTAGTTTTAAACGGCGATATTTTCGATTTTAGCAATACTAATCAATATAATATTACGCAAAAAATCGAATGCGCTGAAAAACTTATTAAAAACCTTATCAAAAACAATCCTAAAAGAAATTTAATTTATGTTTTCGGCAAAAATGACAGGTATGCTCCTTTTATTAAACGCTTAGAAAAACTCAGCAAAAGTAACGAAAATTTTAAAGTTTTTAATGTTTATGCAAAAATCGGAGAAAACTTTTTTATTCACGGAGATTTGGTTGCAACTAACACCGATGTTCCTGTTACATTAGAGCGAAAAAAGAATATTTTAGAAAAATCATGGCAAAAAATTATTAAAAAATTCATTTATGTGAGAAAAATTGCTCATTTTATAAAAAAACAAAAAAAACAAGATGAAATTAAAAAAGTTTATTTCGGTCATATTCAAAAACCTTTTATGAACTATAACTATAAAGGAATGGAATTTAATAATACCGGTGCCGCAATAGTTAATTCTCAATCACTTATGATTCCTTTTGAGATTAATGATAATTATGAAGGTGGCGACAAAGTTGAAGGCTTTTAAATTCATTTCTAAGGGTATATGCTTCGTCGTTTGCGAGGTGTTAATTAAGTATACGCTAGGATTAATTAACACTCTTAACTCCTAGTATTTATTCGCTATAAATGAATTTAACGATGCTAAAATTATCTTGCTTTATCCGCTGAAGCCTTTAATTAATGAGCCGACAAGCATATACCAGCCGTCAATTAGCACAAAAAAGATTATCTTAAACGGAAGCGCTATCATTACTGGTGGTATCATCATCATACCCATACTCATTAATATTGACGAAACTACCATATCTATTATTAAAAACGGAATAAATATTAAAAACCCTATCTCAAAAGCTCTTCTAAGTTCGCTTATCATAAAAGCAGGGACAACCAAACTTAAATTAGCATCTTTTGCATTTTCTTCCGGTTTGGTGTTTGAAATGCTGTAAAAAAGCTCTAAATCTTTATCTCTGGTGTTTTTAACCATAAATTCTTTAAGAGGTTCGGCGGCTATTTTTAACCCGTCCATCGGAGCTACTTGTTCATTAATAATCGGCGAAATTCCTGTTTCCCAAGATTTTTCAAGGGTCGGAGCCATAATAAAACCTGTTAAAAATAATGCCAAACTTGCTAAAACCATATTCGGCGGAGTGGTTGCCGTGCCCAATGCACTTCTGAGCAGGGATAAAACAATGATTATTCTTGTAAAAGAAGTCATCATTATAACGATGCTCGGGGCTACTGATAAAACCGTTAACAGCATTATCAGCTGAATGATATGCCCTGCCGCTGTGCCTTCGTTGTCGCCTAAATTAATATTAATGCTTTGTGAAAAACTCGGGCAGCTAATTAAAATAAAGCAAAAAAATAGGCCTAAAAATTTCATTTTTTATCCTTTTTTTGCGTGGGTTTTAACGTTTTTTCTTCTTTTTTGAGTGCGTCTTCAGAAGAAAGGAGTAGAGATGTATTAATGCCAACTAAAACTAAATATTCCGTATTATCTTTTTTAAACAAAATTATTTTGTTGTTATTGTCTAAATGACGTAGTTCTAAAACTTTTAAGCGATTGTTTAAGCTTCCTGTCGGAATAAAGCCGCCTATGCCGTATTTCCTTAAAAATGAGGAGAATAAAAAAGCAACCCCTAAAATTAACACTAAAACTAAAAATGCATAAACATAATGATAGATGTTTATTTCCATCAATTTTCTCCTAATAAAATTAAAAGCATAAAATTTACGCTATTTTATCTTTCTTTTTTATATCTGAAAATGAATAAGAGTCAAAGACTATTCCGACTTCTGCAGAAAAAACTTCTAAGTTTATTATCGCTTTTTCTAAGTTTGGCAGAATTGATTTCGATTCGCTGCCTGATAGCAAAGGAATTTGGTCGCAAATATTTAAAATTCTCACACTTAACTGCTCAATATCAATCATTGCGCCCTTATTTAATATAATCCTCGAAGCCTCAATCAATTTTTCAATCTTACTGATTTCTTCAGCTAATTCTTTTGATTTTAATGTCATATCTATCCCTAAAAGTTCCCTACCTTAAGGAGTTAAGTTTAACTGTTATTTTTTAAAAAAAACTTAACAAAATTCATTTCTAAGGGTATCTGCTTCGTCGTTTTCAAGGATTTAAAAAATTCACGTACCAAAATGTACGCTAAAATTTTTTAAACCTCTCAATTCCTCGCATCTATCCCTTATAAATGAATTCGACTGCGGATTTCTAAGGGTATCTGCTTCGTCGTTTGTAAGAACTACTTAATTTATAATATCTATCCACAGTTTTTAATTATTTTGCATCTGTTGTTGCCTATATTTAGTTTTTTTGTAATAATTTGTTTTGTGTGTTTAAGTGTAAAAATCTAAGTAAACTTAGAGGGTTGTTATGGATCTGAATCAGATTAGCCTATTTAAAATGGCAAACCAACAAATGGATTATCTGAATGAACGGCAGAAAGTGTTGGCGCAAAACATTGCTAATGCTAATACTCCTGATTATATGCCTAAAGATTTAGAAGAACCCTCCTTTTCTCAAATATTAAAGAATAACCAAAATTCTAAGCTTATGGTTACTAATCCCGCGCATATTTCAGGTGCGGTTTCAAAGCTGACGATGATGCAAACAGATTCGGTTAATATAGGCAAGCCTCAAGAAAGCAGTGCTTTTAAAATAATAAAAACTAAGCCTTATGAGGTTTCTCCCGATAATAACGGGGTTATTTTAGAAGAACAAATGGCTAAAGTCGGCGAAACTAAATCTGCTTATGATAAGGTTACGCAGATTTATAAATCTTATATGTCATTGATTAAAACTACTATTTCTAAATCTTGAAAAGGAGAAAGTAAAAAATGACAGACTCTCTATCAACAGCAAGGCAAATAGCCCTATCAGGTATGAAAGCACAATCTTTGCGGCTTAGAACTATTTCTGAAAACATCGCTAATGCCGATTCTCTTTCGGAAACTCCAGGCGGAGACCCTTATGCCAGAAAAGTGGTTACTTTTAAAAACGTCTTAAATAAAGATTTAGAAGCAGATGTTGTTGAAGTTGATAAAATAGCTAAAGATAAAGCTGATTTCGGCAAAAAATATGACCCTAATAATCCGGCGGCAAATAATGCAGGATATGTGCTTACTCCTAATATTAATCCTTTAATCGAATTGATGGATATGAAGGAGGCTCAAAGGTCTTATGAGGCTAATCTTAATGTAATTTCTACAACAAGAGATATGTCACAAAAAACGATAGATATTTTAAAATAATTTATATTTTAAGGGAGGAATAAAATAGTATGGTTAATAATGTAGGAATGAGTTCAGGCGCAGTTAATGCTTATCAAAATACTGCAAAAATTCTTCAAGATTCCGGGCTTGTTAAAGGAAATTCTAATAGTGAGGCGGCTAAGTCTTTATCAGGCGGGGCATTTGAAAATTTAATCTCAGCAAAATTTAATGAAACAGCAGCTCTGCTTAATAAAAGTGAACAAATAAGCCAAGCTGCAATTGCCGGAAAAGCAGATATGAAAGATGTTGTTACGGCAGTTGCCAGCGCTGAAGTTGCTTTGAAAACCGTTGTTGCTGTTAGAGATTCGGTTATTTCTGCTTATCAAGAAATTATTAAAATGCAGCTTTAATCCTTTTTTTATAAATTACATTTTAGAGTAATATAATGAATGAAGCCGATATAATAGAAATTACAAAACAAGGCGTTTGGGTGCTAATTAAAATTTCAGGTCCCTTGTTGCTTTTAGCAATGGCTATCGGGCTTTTTATTGCTCTATTTCAGGCTTTAACTCAAATTCAGGAAATGACCATAACTTTTGTTCCTAAAATTATTGCGATATTCGTTGCGATAGTTTTACTTGCTCCGTTTATGATTAGGCAATTACAGGAATATTCCATTTTAATGTTCGATAAAATGGTCGGGTTAACGTAAATAGGTTCTAAATATTGAGCGATATTATAAAAATAGCAAACATAACCGATGTTCATGTGCATTTAAGAGTGCCGGGCGGTGAGCATAAAGAAGATTTATCTTGGGGGACAAAAGCGGCAGTTGCCGGAGGAGTTACCAGAGTTCTTGCTATGCCTAATACCAGCCCGCCGATAACTGATTTAAAATCTTTGGAAAATCTTAAAAAAATTGCAAAAAATGAGCTTTTTTGTGATGTAGGATTCTTTCTTGGGGCGACAAATGAAAATTTTATGCTTCCTGATGAGCAAAAAGCCCAATTTATCGGGCTTAAAATGTATGTTAATGATACTTACGGCGACCTTAGAATCGAAGATATGAATGTAGTTAAAGAGCATTTTAAACGCTGGCAGCATAAAAACCCGATTGCGGTGCACGCTGAGGGAGATTTTATTCCTAAAATTATACAAATCGCTAAAGAAACTAAAAAGGCTGTTCATTTTTGCCATATTTCAACTAAAGATGATATTAAAGCTATCAAAAAGGCAAAGTCTTTGAATTTAAAGGTAACTTCAGAAGTAACTCCGCATCACTTATTTTTAACCAATAAAGATTTTGAAAGTATGGGGGCTTATGCTTATGTTAAGCCGGAGCTTAAAAGTATTGATGATGTTGCCGCTTTATGGGAAAATTTAGATTTTATTGACGTTATTGCAACTGATCACGCCCCGCATACAAAATTTGAAAAAGAAGGAGAAAATCCGCCGCCAGGGTTGCCAGGGGTGCAGACAATGCTGCCTTTAATGCTCACAGCAGTTAACGCACGAAGGTTATCAATGCAAAGATTAATAGAAATGATATCGATTAATCCTGCAAAAATTTATAATCTGCCTCTTGATAAAAAAAGTTATACTGAAATAGACTTAAGCTGCAAATATAAAATGTCAGATATGGAGCTTTTTTATAAATGCGGCTGGACACCTTATAAAAATTTTAATGTTCAGGGTAAAATTATTAAAACAGTGATAAACGGCATCGAGGTTTTTAATAATAGTGGATTTTTAGGCGAAATTAAAAACGGGAGGGTTTTATAATTGCAGCAAAATATTTATGATGAAGAAATTTTAACAATGCTAAGGGCAAAAAATCCTTTTTACCGTAAAGATATTTTATCTCAAGAACAATTTAACAGAGAAAATATCGAAGGGTTATTTAAAATTGCACATATGATGAAACAGATGGTAAATGGGGCAAAACTTAAGTCAAAACTTTTAGAAAATTATGAAATGGCGGCACTTTTTTATGAGCCTTCAACAAGAACAATGACCAGCTTTCTTTCGGCAATGCATCATTTAGGCGGAAAAACCGTTCAGGTTCTCGTGCAAAATTCAAGTGTGGTTAAGGGCGAAAGCTTTGAAGATACGGTTAGAACTATTGAGCAATATTCTGATATCATAACCATTCGGCATCCCTTAAAAGGAAGCGTGAAAATAGCGGCTGATGTTGCAAAAATTCCCGTGATTAATGCCGGTGACGGTATCGGTGAGCATCCAACGCAGTCGCTGCTTGATTTATTTACTATTTATGAGGAAAAAAAGCGAATTAGCGGCATTAAAATTGCTATGGTGGGCGATTTAATGAACGGAAGGACAGTGCATAGTTTAACGCATATGCTTGCCAACTATCAAAATATCGAATTTTATTTTGTTTCTCCGCGGTCATTACAGATGACGCCTGAAATACTCTTAGAACTTAAAGATAAAAATATTAAATATACCGAAACGGAAGATTTAGATAGTGTGATTGATAAAGTAGATGTTCTTTATGTGACCAGAATTCAAAAGGAAAGATTTGCATCTGAAGACGATTATAAAAAAGTTAAGGGTTGTTATGTTATAACGCCCAAAACTTTAGAAAAAGCTAAAAACGATATGATAATTATGCATCCGCTGCCCAGAGTTGATGAAATTTCAACTGAAGTTGATAATGATAAAAGAGCGGTTTATTTCAAACAAATGCGAAATGGGCTTTTTGTTAGAATGGCTTTGCTTGCCAGTGTTTTAATAGGAGAGGAAACAGATGAGTTTTTTTGAAAAAATAAAAAAATTACAAATAAAAAATAAAACAAAGTTATGTTTAGGTTTAGATCCGAGGCTGCCTGATGCAAAAGATTTAATAGTTTGGGGAGAAAATCTCATAAAACTCCTTAAAAACAATATTTGCTCAATTAAGCCTAATTATGCTTTTTATTTAGCGGAAGGCGAAAAGGGCTTAAAATCTTTAGCAGAAACAATTAATTTTGCAAAAAAGCTCGAAATTCCGGTTATTTTAGATGCAAAAATGGGAGATATCGGCTCAACGGCAGAGGCTTATGCTAAATTTGCCTTTGATTATTTGCAGGTAGATGCTATAACTCTTAATCCTTATATGGGAATTGATTCAATAAAGCCGTTTTTGGAATATAAAGAATCAGGAGTTTTTATTTTATGCCGCACATCTAATCCTTCTGGGGCAGATTTTGAGGAATTAAAAACCGATGATGGAAAAATGGTTTATGAGCATATCGCATATAAAGCAAAACTTTGGGGAGAAAATGCCGGCTTAGTTGTTGGGGCAACAGAGCCGCTGGCTATTCTTAACACAAGAAAGCAAAACGCTGATGCTTGGCTGCTTTTGCCAGGGGTTGGTGCTCAAGGCGGAAGTGTTGAAGAAACTTGTAAGGCAGCTCGGCATAATATGATTATTCCGGTTTCAAGAGCAATTGCCAATGCTATAAACCCTCTTAAAGTGGCTCAAGAATTAAATATGGAGATTAATAAATGGATAAATTAATAGAAGGCTTAATCGAAGTTAATGCCGTGCAATTTGGTGACTTTACTCTAGCTTCGGGGAAAAAGTCCCCCATTTATGTGGATTTGCGTATGCTGCAATCAAAAGCTTCAGTTTTAAGAGAAGCTGCTAAGCATTATGCAAAGCTGCTTAAAAACCTTAAATTTGAAAGAGTTGCCGCTATTCCTTATGCCGGAATGCCAATCGGTACAGCAGTTGCCTTAGAGGTAGATGCTCCTTTTATTTATCCTAGAAAAGAGGTAAAAGACCACGGAAGAGGCAAGATTGTTGAAGGCGAATTTAACAAAGGTGAAACAGCAATTGTTATCGAAGATGTTATTACTTCCGGAGGCTCGATTATTGAAGGGGCTGATAAATTAAGAGAAGCAGGCTTAATCGTTAATGATGCGGTGGTTCTTTTAGATAGATTAGCCGGAGGAGAAGATAATCTTAGCAAACAAAATATCAAGCTGCACAGCGTTATGAAAATTACGGATTTAATGGATATTTTATTTAAAAAAGGCAAAATTTCTAAAGAAAAATACGCCGAAATTATGGATTTTATAAAAGGAAAATAAGGCTAAAAATTATGCTTTTAGAAGAAATGGATTTTAGTGTTGATTTATGCGGGGTAAAGCTTGAAAATCCGTTAGTTTTAGCTAGCGGAGTTTTGGGAACTTCTGCTGATTTACTCGCTAGAATGGCTAATGAAGGGGCAGGGGCGGTTACTTGCAAGTCAGTTTGTTTGGAGCCTCGTGAGGGTCATAAAAATCCAATTTGTTTTGATTGGGGCAAGGGGATTATTAATGCGGTCGGGCTTCCTGGCGTTGGGGCTGAAAAAGGTTCTGAAATGATTGCTCAGGCTGCAGAAAAAATTGATTTTTTAAAGCTTAAAACACCGATTATTGCTAGTATTTTTGCAGGAACAGCCGATGATTTTGTTAAAACTGCAATAAAAATACTGCGAGGAAACCCTAAAATTTTAGAGCTAAATATTTCTTGCCCTAATGTGCATTCTGAATTTGGGG
>CAYWTE010000025.1:0-3321 GCA_964461145.1 uncultured Lactobacillales bacterium
TTATAAATATTCGTTTTCTATACTTGCTGGAATTCTTTCCGCAGCTCTTTTCGCTGCTATCGGATTTGGGGGCGTTGTATCTTCTTTTGCAACGATAACTTCTCCTTTATTCCTTTTGTTTGCGGGGTTCTATTGCGGGATTATTCCTTCTTTTTTCGCTAGTGTAGCAGGCGTTTTATTTTTGATAATTTTAGTCAGCTTAAATTTAGTGATGCCCTTATTTCTACCTTTATTTATTATAATTGATGTTTTGCCATCGTTTATAATAGTTTTTGGGGTACTTAAGGCTCAAAATAACAAAAACAAAACTTTGAAAAGCGGGAAAATTTGCTCTTGGCTTGCTTTGTATATTGCTTTTATCTTAGCTTTCGTTTCTTCTTGTGCTATCGCGGGAAATATGAAAGCAGGTATCGGGTCTGATTTTGCAGACCAAATTAAAGCTTTAGTTCAGGCAGGGTTTAATCAAATTATTAATAATATGGTTATTGCAAATCCTGAAATAGCAAGTAATGTTGCTCGAATATTATCGTTATTTGCTGATAAATTTGCAGCTTTCTTCCTTACTTCTATAGGGTTGATATTTATTTCAAGAGTAATCATTTTGTCTTTAACGGCTTTTTATATTTTTCAATGGAAAAAAGCTAAAGAAGATAAAATTAAAACAAATTTTCCAGAAATTAAAATGGAAAAATGGATGATTGTTCTTGCTGTATTGTTATTAATTCTTGGCTTTACCGCTCAAGGCGATATTGCTTTTATCGCTTTAAATGTCGGGCTGTTTTTGTTTGTGTGCTTTGCTCTCGTCGGATTCGCAACGCTCTATTTTTTCGCTGCAAAAAGCAAAAGAAAAAAACTTTATTTAATAGGTCTTTATGGTTTAACTATAGCTTTAGTATTTGTTGATTTTATGTCATTATTGCTAATGCTGTTTGGTTTGATAGAATCTTTATTAGGATTAAGATTCAAAAAACAGGAGAAATAAAATGGAAATTATTTTATTAGAAAAAATTGAAAAATTAGGAAAAATGGGGGACGTCGTTAAAGTTAAAGACGGGTTCGCCCGCAATTACTTGCTTCCGGAAAAAAAGGCTCTTAGAGCAAATAAAGCTAATTTGGCTTATTTTGAAACTCAAAAAGCAGAACTCGAAGCTCTTAACGTTAAATATAAAACAGAAGCAGAAAAAATTGCCGAAAAAATGAAAGGCATTAAGCTTATTATCGTTAGACAGGCTGCTGAAAATAATCAGCTTTACGGCTCTGTTACCGTTAAAGATATTAGAGATGCTTTAAAAGAAGAAGGCTTTAAAATCGAAACGGCTCAGGTTTTATTAAATCAGCCAATTAAAGAATTAGGATTTTATGAAATTAAAATCAATGTTCACCCTGAAGTTTCTCAAGTAATTAACGTTGCTGTGGCTAGATCTGAAGATGATGCTAAAAACTTAGAAAAATTAGTAGAATCAGGTGTGGCTAAAGAAATAGATGACGACGTTAAAGAAGCTGCAGAGATGGCTAAAGTTAAAAAAGCAACAAAAAAAGCTTCTAAGCCTGCAAAAAAAGTAGAAAATAAAGAAGCTGCTCCTGAATTAGAGGCTTAAGCTTTTAATACATAACCACCGTTTTCACCGGTTGTTAGAATTTTAGGGGAGGAGAAATCCTCCTCTATTTTTTTTCTTAATTTATAAATGTGCGTTTCTAGTGTGTGCGTATCTATTTGAGCTTTATATCCCCAAATTTTTTCTAAAAGCTCCGTTTTCGAAGCTTCTTTGCCTTCTAATTCGTAAAGATATTTTAAAACTTCCGATTCTTTTTCCGTTAATTTTAATTTTTTACCGTCAGGAATCGTTATTTTCCTTTGAATAGGTGAAAATAAATATGTGCCGATTTTTATTTCTACATTTTTGCCGGCGATAAAAATAGCCGTTTTATCTTTTATTTGATTTAAAAAAGGTTTTAATTTTATCGGCTTTTTTAAAATATTAAAAGATTCATCATAAAAAGAACTGTTTGTTATTAAAAATATCGGCGCAAAACTTTGCTCTTTTATTTTATGACAAAGCTCAATGTTTTCTTCAATAATAAAGGCTTTTATATCTTTATCATTAATGTTTTCCGTGAAAAGAATATCTAAATTATCGAACAGTGTTGATTTTATGTTATTATTGGCGTTGATATATAGTAATAAAGTGTTCATTTTTATTGCAAACCCTCTCTATTCCCAAAAATTGCCGAGCCTACTCTTAAAAAAGTTGCTCCTTCTTTTGCGGCTTGTTCATAATCGTTGCTCATTCCCATACTAAGTTCTTTTAATCCGCACTCGTAAGCCTTTGATTTTAGAATCTTAAAGTAATACGAAGCATCTTCATTTGCAGGCGGAATGCACATTAAGCCGATTATGTTTAATTTTAATTCATTTTTACAATATTTTACTAAGCTTACAGTATCTTTTAATGAAACTCCGCCTTTTTGAGGCTCATCTTTTAAATTAACTTCTATAAACATCGGCATATCAGGTTTTTTTAAGCAAGATTTGATTTTATCTGCGTGATTAATGCTGTCAACGGTGTGAATGTAATCAAAAAACTCTAAAATATCTTTGATTTTATTGCTTTGCAGGCGGCCTAAAAAATGTAATTTTATTTTTGGGTATTCTTTTTTTATTAATGTCCATTTTAATAAAGCTTCTTGAAATTTGTTTTCTCCAAAATGTAAGTGTCCTAATTTTATTAGTTCTAAAACATCTTCTTTAGGTTTGGTTTTTGAAACAGCGATTAGATTCGCTTTGCAACCAACTTGTTGAATCTTTTCAATAACTTTGAAATATTTTTGCTTTAGGGTACTCATAGATATTTTATAACATAAAAACTGCCTATCAGTAAAATAAAAAATAAAAAGCTTAATAAGCCTAAACGTTTTTCAATAAAAGTTTTGCAAGCAGCTCCAAATTTATAAAGCAAGGCGGCAACAAGGAAAAAACGCCCTCCTCTGGCAATTATTGAAGCAAATAAAAAAACCAATAAATTTAAACCCATTACGCCGCTGGTGATGGTGATTACTTTGTATGGAAAAGGGGTGAAGCCTGCAAAAAGCACTATCCACATTCCATATAAAGAATAATACGATTTGAAATGCTCAAATTTTTCCATATACCCGTAAAATTCTAAAAGAGGCTTGGCGATAATGTCATAAAAACATGAACCTAAAAAATAACCTAAAAAACCACCAATTACGCTTGTTATCATACAAATTCCCGCAAAATGCCAAGTTTTTTTGGGCGTTGCTAAAGTCATCGGAATTAGCATTAAGTCTGGCGGAATCGGG
>CAYWTE010000025.1:3421-8448 GCA_964461145.1 uncultured Lactobacillales bacterium
TTTTTTGGGCGTTGCTAAAGTCATCGGAATTAGCATTAAGTCTGGCGGAATCGGGAAAAAAGAGCTCTCAATAAAGGATATCATTCCTAAAAACCAAGCTGCATTTTTTTTTGCTGCTAAAGTCATCATATAATTATAGCTGCGGTTGATTATGTTTTTATAAAAAGTTATAGGGTTAAACATTTTATTATCTTTCTTGTTCTTTTTGCATTTGATAAGCAGTAAGGGTGTTTTGTAAAAGTATTGAGATTGTCATAGGCCCTACTCCCCCTGGAACCGGAGTTATGGCTTTGGCTTTTAATGATGCAGAGCTAAATTCAACGTCCCCTTTTAAGCCGCTTTCAGTCCGATTAATGCCGACATCGATTACTATTGCACCTTCTTTAATATAATCTCCGCTTATCATTTCAGCCTTTCCTATTGCTGCAACTAAAATATCTGCCGTTCGGCATTCTTTTATCAGATCTTTAGTTCTTGAATGGCAAATTTCTACCGTGCAATTTTCTTTTAATAATAAAGAGGCCATCGGTTTGCCGACAATGTTAGAGCGTCCGATAATCACAGCTTTTAATCCGCTTAAATCAGGCGTTACCGTTTTAATCAATTCAATGCAGCCAAAAGGTGTGCACGGAACTAAGCAAGGCTTGCCAATAACTAAATTACCTACGTTTAAAGGGTGAAAGCCGTCAACATCTTTTAGCGGAGAGATTGCTTCTATTACTTTGTTTTCATTAATGTGTTTGGGAAGAGGAAGCTGTACTAAAATGCCCGAAACTTCTTCGGTATCGTTTAATTTTTTAATTAAACTTAAAAGTTCGTCTTCTGAAGTGTTTTCCGGCAGAAGGTGTTGAAATGATTTAATTCCAACTTCTGTTGCAAATTTATGCTTTGAGTTTACGTATAATTGGCTTGCAGGGTCAGAGCCGACTAAAATCACCGCTAAGCCGGGTGTCATTCCTTTTGCAGATATTTTTGCTTTGATGTATTCTCTTATCTTTAAGCTTAAGGCTTTGCCGTCTATGATGTTTGCAGACATTTTATTCTCTCCCTTATTTGTTCTATATCGCCGATAATTTTTATTTTTTTGTTCCTGTCGTGCTCTCCTGTAATTATGATTATTGATGTTTTAGAGATTTTTAAGTTTTTTGCAAGCAAATTTATCATCGCAAGGTTAGCTTTGCCGTCTTCGGGGATTTGCGTTACCCAGATTTTAAAATTATCATTATCCACTTGTTCTATTTTAGAATGCTTGGCATTCGGCGTAAGGCGGACGTTAATGATTATAAATTCCGAATCCTTAATCATTAGTTATTGCAGCACTACTATCAAATTAAATAAAACCATTTGTAGAAAATAACAAATAAGAATTAAAATTAATGGAGAAAAATCTAATCCTCCCGCTATCGGAATGATTTTTCTTATTCTTATAGACAAAGGTTCGATAATTCTGTTTAATCCGTCAAATATAACTTTTATTAATTGATTATTGTAATTTATTATGTTAAAGCTTAATAAAAGGCTTAAGACGGTCCAAATAATAATAAGCCAAATGAATATTCCTATGGCTTTTATTAAAACGACCAAAAGAGGGATTAAAAAGATACTCATTATATTTTTCTCCTTTATATATTAGCTTTATTTATATATATTAGTGTTTCAAAAATTTATACATCATATAACTCGTTTTGTTAATAAAAAAGTTATAATTATGGTTTAACATTCCTTTTAAGGGAATTTTAAAAAGAGGGTAGTAATTGGGTATAAATAAAAAATATGTCGTATCAATAGCCGCCGTATCTTGTGCTTTACAAGGATATAATAATTCTGCAGGGGCTTTGGAATATAAGCAAAAAGAGCCGCTGGTTACTTTTGCGTCGGTTCAGCCAATTAATTCTGACTTAAATCAAATTGAAAGATTTAGCATATTTCCAACAAATGTTTTCGTTGCAGAAAATCAAAAACTTCCTGTAAATGTTGATAAAGAGTCTTCTTTTAATATAAAATATTTAAATATTCAAGAATCTAAGCCTAAAATTAAGGTTAAACATAAGCAAGTTGCTGTTTATCATAAGCCTGCAAATAAAGTCGAAACTAAAGTTATCACTAATGTAGAGATATCTCAAAAGGTGATTAAGGCAGATAAAAGCGCTTATTTTTCTAATGATGTTAATGATATAGAAAGACCTTCAATTAAGCTTGCAGAAAATAGCAAAAAAGAAATTATTTCAAATCCTGAAGCACAAATGAAGTATTCTTTTGATGACAACGCTCCTGTTCCTAAGCCATTAAAAGTTCCGGTTGCAATAGTTGAGGAAGTAGAATCGGCTTATAGTCAGCTTTCTGTTTCTCCGGAAGAAACAAAAGAAGAAACAAAAATTGCAATAGTAGAAAATAAAGAAGATATTATCCCTATTGAATATGTAGGAGAAGCAAAACCCTTTGTTACAGCCGAGGTTCAAGTTCAGCAAGAAAAATCAACTCAAGAAAATGACGTTATTAAGCCAATAGAAATTAAAGAGGATATTTGGGAACAAAAAACGGCTGTAAAAAGCATAGAAAATGAAATTCCGTCAATAAAAATAGCAGAAGTTCAAGAAACGCAAGAAAAAACAGTTGATGAAACAGCGGCAGATGCGGTTAATTATCTTAAAAAGCAAACAGAAAAAATTCCAGAAATTGCAGTTTTAAAAAACACGGAACCAGAAGAACTGCAAAAAGAAGTTGTCAGTTTGCCGATAATGGATATCGCTGATGCTCAAAAAAGCTTAAATCTTCCTTCTGATACAATAAAAGAGCATTTTCAACCGTCCGCAAAAATAGAAAAAGTTAAAAAAGCACCAGAAGTTAAAGATAATCCTTGGAAAACGCTTAAAGTTGCCGATAAAGTTATTGATGCAAATAAAATTAATCCTGAATATCAGAAAGTTAAACTTTCTTCTGTAGAAAAAGCAAAAGTAGTTGAAGAAGCTTATGATTCTAATAAAGAAAAAGAAAATTTAAAGGCGGCCTCTAACGTTCCAGTAACTACTTTTGATAAAGTTAATATAGTTGAAGCAAGTTATAATGATAATTTTGATAAAAAAGAATCAAATAAACAGGAAATTACAGCAAGCGATGTAAAAGCTTTAGAATCTCAAAAAGACTTAACCTTGAATTCTCAATTGCAAACAATGGTGGATAACCAAACTTATCAAAAAACAGAGGTAATAATACCAGAGAGTATTCCTCAAGTGCAAATTGTTGAAAATGCGGTAAATATTCAGCCAAATCAAAATATAGAGTCGCAAAAACAAGAAATTTCGCAAACGCAGCAAATGTATGCTCAAAATTATCAGCATCAGACGGAGCAAATGCAGCAAATGTATGCTAAATATCAAAATATGGTGCAGGAATATCAAAAACAACAACAGCAAATGCAGCAAATTCAACAAGCTCAGCAAAGTTTACAAGCGTTACAAATTAAGCAAGCTCAAGCACAGTCAGCTCAACAAGACAAGCAAGTTCAGGCAGTTTTAGAACAACAAAAGCCGCAAAATTATCAACCGGTTCAAATTCAACAGCAACCGGAAATTCAAGTTGCTGAAAATGAAGAAGATTTAGAACTACAACAACCGCTTTTAACCAAAAAGATGTTTGAGTCATCAAATAATGACGGTGAAATTTCAAGGGTTATAAAAGGTTCGGGAAATAAAGAAATAAGAGTGTCCGGAGCTTATTATAATGAGGAAAATCAAAATTTAGAAAATAATCAGCAATATAATTTGCTTAAACCAATAGAAGAAAGCAAGCCTATCGTTGTTAAAAGATATTATAAAAAAACGGTACTGCCTCCTAGTAATTATAATAAATATCAAAGAGTACAAAATTTGGCGATGGCAGAAAAAGTTAATAATGTTTTCGGGCAACGTTACGGTTCAGAAACGGTTCATCTGGCATTGTTAGATAAAAATGCGGCATCTTCATTATCTCTTACTCCTAAAGAAATGAAGCTATCTTTTAAAAAAGATATGGCTGCTATTTCCGGAAATACAATAAATTGGCTCGGAATATTTGCAAAAAAAGTTGTAGATGACCCTTCTTTTGCTATCGAAATCAGAATAAGCAATCAAAGCGAGCCGGAATTACAAAAACAAAGATTGAATCTGCTCAAAAATATTCTTATCGGAAAAGATGTCGCTGAAAGTCAAATTGTTCCCGTCTTTACAGAAAGAGAACCTGATACTTTAATAATCAGGTTATTTAAAGATGGGATACCTAGAGTTGTAAAAACTTCCAAAAAAGCCGAAATTAAGAAATCTAAATATGTAAATTGGTAAAAATTTTAACTTTTTTACTATAAATTAACCTCATTTGTTCATTATGTTTAGTATAGTGAAAAAATATAAGGAGAAGTGTAAAATTTTTTTTGACTGATTTTTTGATTGTTGTTAAAGTGTTTTAATCGGTGCTAAAGCACTTTGTTAACAAGATTTAAATATTTTAAATAAAAGGATTGCTAACATGGTTAGTCTAAATATGAAAATAATAAAATATGCGGGGTTCGTGCTAATGTTAGCGCTCGTTCCGTTTGTTTGTAATGCTCAAAGTTATGTTGCTCAACCTTATCAAATAGGTTCTGTCCCCGTTACAACTGCTGAACAACAAATGGCTCCAACTATGAGCAGTCAATATAATTATACTTCATGGTATAATAATTCTGCTATGCCGAATGCTCCGGTATATTGGTCAACTAATAGCGGCTGGCCTGCAGACGCTAAAGCATATCAAGGCAGTCCTTATGATCATTCAACTTATGGCGGAAATTATTGGGGGCAACAAGTTCCCGGTCAAGACATTCGTTCCGGAGGATTTACTCAAGGCGGGACAATAACTGCTACAATGGCGCCTCTTCCTCCTGAGCAAAATTTAATGTATCCTGTTCTTCCTCCGTCTTCTCAATATATTCCTAATTATCCGGATATGAATTATTTGGCAGGAGAAATTGTTAACCAAACCGCTCAAGATTGTCCTCCTCCGGCAGGAATGTC
>CAYWTE010000025.1:8458-9991 GCA_964461145.1 uncultured Lactobacillales bacterium
TTAATCCAAGATTGGACGGCAAAAGACGGGCAAACTTTGAAAACTGTTATGCAAATATGGGCAGATAGAGCTGGTTGGCAATTAGTTTGGAATACGGAAAGAGATTATAAAATTAAAGCAGGAGCAGTGTTTAGAGGGAAATTTATAGATGTGGTTTCTGCAATGGTTAAAAATTTCGCTAGAGCAAAACCTGCCCCGGTGGCTACCTTTTATAAAGGGAATAAAGTGCTGCTGATTGATGTATTGGAGAACGAGAATGTCTATTAAATCTTTTATAAAATATAATGTGCTGCTCTTCGTTTTTGTTGCTTTTGCAGCATGCTCTCTTAATAAAGAAACAGAAGAATCTCAAAAAAGAGATATGCAAACCGTGGTTACCGCAACTGAAAAAGCTAAATTGCCCGCAGATTCAGAATATGTGAAAAATATTAGGTATCGTGACGATGTTTGGCTTGGGAATTCAAGTTTTAGAAATGAAAGAGGAGATTCTTTGCCTCAAAAATTTGAAAATGCAGACGGGATAACAGTTGTTAGCGAAAGACCGGTTGCTCTTTTAGAATTAGCGGAACTTATCCGTAAAATGACAGGCATTACCGTTAGAATAGACGGCGATTTAATCGAAGATGCTGAAGAAGATGCTGAGGAAAATATGCCAGATGATGTGGATATGCTCGCTGATTGGGCAAAACCAGGAGCAATGATAGTTTCTTACTCTGGGCCTTTGTCCGGATTAATGGAGGATATTTCTTCTCGTTTTAATGTTTGGTGGAAATATAAAAATTCAGAAATACTTATTTTTAAATATGAAACAAAAACTTTTACGGTATATGCTTTGCCGACAGAAAGAGATTATAATCAAAGCTTGTCTTCTGATGCTAACTCAACTTCTAAAGTAGGGCAGGCATTAACAACAACACTTGATAATAAAACAGAAATCAAAACTTGGGAAAATATTGACGAGTCTATAAAAAATATTTTAGAGAGTGATGAAGATAGTAAATATACTGCAGATAAAGCCAGCGGAATGGTTACCGTTACGGCTTCGCCTACGCAAATGAGGAAAATTGCAGAATATGTTACAGAGCTAAATAAAAATTTAAGTCGTCAAGTAGCTGTTAGCGTTAAAGTGTTAAAGCTTACAATTTCTGATACAGAAAGATTTAACCTTGATCCGCTGATTAGTCTTGATAATATATTTTCTCAAAAATTCGGTATTCAAGGAGCTCTTAAAGGGGCAAGCAATACCGCTTTAACAGATTATACGGGCGTTACTTGGGGGGTTCCGGGGACTTCTACAACAGCTACCGATGTTCCGGGGATAGCTTTTAGAATATTTGATTCTACTTCTAATCCTACCAAGCATTTAAACGGTTCTTCGATGGTTATAGATGCTTTGTCTACCCAAGGAACTGTTTCTGTTATGACAAATACCAGTGTTACAACAATGAATAATCGTCCGGCTCCTGTTTCTATTAATACAAGTCAGGCTTATGTTAAAGAGGTTACAAGAACTAGAGATACCGAATCTCAAGA
>CAYWTE010000026.1:0-9593 GCA_964461145.1 uncultured Lactobacillales bacterium
TATATTACTTGCTTTTTTGCTCCTTATGAACAATTCAAAAGCCTTAAACCGGAACAATATTTTTCCGCTTATTTAGGATATGAAGATTTAATGCGCTGGTTCGTTGCCGTTGGAGAACGAAATGTAGGCAGGGCTGAGCGGCCTTTTTATAAACTTTCCGTTATTCAAAATTCTATATTGTTAACTCAAAATAAGGCAAAACTTGCTGAAGTACAAGTTAAAAAAATTCTGCAAAAGAAAAAACCTCCTGAAATTCTTCCTCCTGAGCAAAATTTAAATAAAGAAACTGAAGCTGAAATTGAAAAAACTCAAAAAATATCAGATAATAATTCTCAAAAAATTTTATTAACTGCTTCTAAATTTAAAGAGATGAAGGGGTTTGCTGAAAATATTACTATGCCCTCGGGTATTAATAATCGCCGAATTATGATTGATACTCAAAAACTTAATAAAGAACTTAAAAAAAATAAAAAAAGTGAAGAAAAATTAAAAACAGAACCGGAAAATGAAATTTCTCAAGAATTCGAATTACCTCAAATTATTGAAGTCCCAACAGAAGAAGAGATAGAAATTGCAAAACAAAAAAAATATGTTAAAGACGGGTATAATGTTTATCCGGGAGGAGTTTCTAATGTTCCTTGCGGATATCATTTTGTAAAAGAAAACCTTGTTGAACCAATACTTAGAGATTATTGGCTGTATTGTCAGGAAGAGGCCGTTGAGCTTGGTATGGAGCCTCCCGTTGCTTCTAAAGATAAAGAAAATCTTATTGTAAGCTTTAAACCGCATTACTTTAAATATGGAATTTCAATAACGCATAATATTACTTTAGGGCTGGTCGAGCTTAATATTAAAGGCAAAAAACCTATTGAAATTAGTAAAAAATATGCAAATTATCTATCTTCAGATATGACAGTCAGGCCTACAAATGAAGGGTCTGTTGTTAGAATAAAAATTCCGGCTATAGAAAAAAATAAAAAAATATCAGAAGTTCGCGACATTATTGAATTCGCAATAAGAAAAATAAGAAGGCTTAGTGCTTTTTATAAGAAAACTCTCAAACAAACAGCTGCAGCTTAAGTTTTTTGATTAATTTTAATTTCATTTGTGGCTAAAGTATCCGCCCGCTCGTTCATTGGGTCGCCGCTGTGCCCTTTTACCCAATGCCAAGATATTTTATGCGGTTTGATTAATTCTGATAATTCCTGCCAAAGTTCAGCGTTTTTTACAGCTTTTTTATCTGCTGTTTTCCAGCCGTTTTTTTGCCAATTGTAAATCCATTCGGTTATTCCTTGTTTTACATATTGGCTATCGGTGTAAATATCTATTTCGCAAGGCTCTTTTAAGGCTTTTAGTCCTTTTATTACGGCGGTTAGCTCCATTTTATTATTGGTTGTTTCTTCGGCGTATCCTGAAAGTTCTTTTTCGTTGTTTTTATATTTTAATATTACCCCATAGCCGCCTTTGCCGGGGTTCCCAGAACAAGCACCATCGGTATATATTTCAATCTTCTTCATTAACAAATTCCGTTAAATGTGTTAAATAATATTTTTTTATTCCCGTAATTGCGCAAATTAATCTTTGTTGCTGCTAAAAAACTTAAATTTGGCAGTGCTTCTTTTTCTTCATCACTTAATAATCTTGATTTTTCATAGCTTGTTATTAAATCTTTGGTTAGCGTGGTGTTTATAGCTCCGTCAATTTCAAAACAGCAATCAGCGATAACTGTTCCTAAATCGTAAATTAAAGGTCCAAAATAAAAAGGCTTAAAACACGATATTCCGCTTAAACGATTATTTTTGCTAAATAAAAAAGCACCTTTAAATAAATTATTATGGCATAAACCTTTTGAAATGTTAGGGGTTGATAAATATTCATCTTTCTCTTTGTTTTTAAATGAAAATTTAGTGTAAGGAGCTTTTATTTCACTTAAAATATTATGCATTTGACCGATTTTATAACCGATTTCTTCCATATTTTCTCTGCTGAAATGTTTTTTTGGCGAGCCTTGAAGGTATTCTGTTAAAATTCCTAAATTTTCCTTTATTTTAATAAAAGGTTCGTTAAAAATGGTTTTGATTAATTTCGGGCTGCAGAAATTATTTTTTGTTAGAGAATCATAAATTAAACTTTGAAGCAAAATATCTTCTTCGTTCGTTTTTTCAAAGACTGTTAAAATGTAGTTTTTGTCTTCAAATTGCAGGTTATAACTCGAATTGGCGGGTTGTTCGGAAATTTCTTCATAGGAAATTAGTTTTGAGTTTTTTAATCCGTAATTTAAAATTGCATTATTTAAATCGGCTTCTTCTATTTTACTGTAAACGGTCATTTTAGCCTTCTAATTCCTTTGGAAGCTTGAATTTTAATTCTTCTTTTGATACTGTTGTTTCTGTTAAATTTAGATTAAAATTATTCTTTAATTTGTTAATTACATCTTTTACTAAAATTTCAGGAGCAGAGGCTCCGGCCGTTATGCCTAAAACTTTTATGTCTTGTAAGGTCGATAAATTAAGCTCTTCTTTGCCTTGTATTAAATATGAATTTTTACAGCCGCTGCTTTTTGCAACTTCAACTAATCTTTTAGAATTAGAAGAGTTCGGGTCGCCGATAACAAGAATTGTGTCACATTTTTGACTTAATACTTTTACTGCATCTTGACGATTCGTTGTAGCATAACAAACGTTGCTTTTATGCTTATCTTTCAAATTAATAAAGCGCTTTTTTAAATGGTTTATAAGTGCATTTGTTTCATCTACTGATAAAGTGGTTTGTGTTACATAGCTTACTTTTTCTTTAGGATTTAAGCAAAGGTCATCGATGTCTTCGGTGTTTGATACAACAAAAATTTCATCGTCGCCTCCTTGTCCTTTTGTGCCGATAACTTCTGCGTGATTTTTGTGTCCGATTAAAATAGTTTTTATGTTATTACTTATATTATTTTCAACTTCAAGATGAATTTTATTGACCAGCGGACAAGTTGCATCAAAAAACTTAAGGCCTCTGTTTTTTGCTTCATTTATAACGGATTTGCTGACACCGTGAGCGGAAAATATAACAGGGCGGTCTTGAGGAACTGTTTGTAAATCTTCAACAAAAACCGCTCCTTTTTTTTTAAGTTCTTCCACCACAAAACGATTGTGGACTATTTCGTGATGAACATAAACAGGTTTTCCAAATTTTTCTAAGGTTTTATTAACAATTTCTATTGCTCTGGTAACTCCGGCACAAAAACCTCTGGGGTTGATTAGTATTACGCTTAAATCTTTCATTTTTGATTATCCTTCTTATTTGTAGAATTTTTGTAAAATTAACTTGTGTTTTGGAGTTATTTTCTATACCTATTTATAAAGGATAAATATTTTTAACGGAAAATATGCTATGAGTAAAGAAATAAAAATATTCTTGATTTCTTTTTTCCTGTTTTTTAATGCAGGATGCGGAATCGTAAAAAAAGTTTCTAATAAAGGACCTGTTTGTCCTAAGATTATGATTGCAGATAATACCTTTAAAAAGGTAGTTTTTGACGGAGCCGGAGTCGACGAGCTGAATAAAATTTATAGCGCTGAGATTATGGGTTATCAGGCGAAATGCAATTATGATGAAAAAACTAAAAATACAGAACTAAATCTATCCGTTGATTTTAATGTCAAAAAAGGAATTATGGATAGAATGAATCAGGTTAATTTTGAGTATTTTGTGGCAATTTTAGATTTTTATCCAAAAGAGCAAGGTAAAAAAATATTTCCGGTTAATATAGATTTTACAAGTAAGCCGGACGAGCTTGAGGTTAAAGATAAAAATGTGAAAATAATAATTCCTGATGTAGAAGGAAAAGCATCTAAAGATTTTCAAGTTTTCTTAGGCTTGCAGCTAACGCCTGAAGAAATAGAATATAATCGCCAGAATAAAATAAAAATAATAAAATAATGGAAGTTTAAGGAGAAAATAAATGATTTCTAAAAGAGAAATGGCGAATGCAATTAGGTTTTTAAGTGTTGATGCTATAGAAAAAGCAAAGTCAGGACACCCTGGAATGCCTATGGGAATGGCTGATGCAGCTGTTGCTCTTTTTTCTAATTTTATAAAAATTGACTCGCAAAATCCTGAGTGGATTAATCGAGATAGGTTTGTTCTTTCTGCAGGGCACGGCTCTATGCTACTTTATTCTTTATGCTATCTTCTTGGTTTTAAAGGAGTATCAATAGAAGATATTAAGAGTTTAAGGCAGCTTAATTCTATTTGTGCAGCACACCCTGAGCACGGTCATTTTCCGGGAGTTGACATTACCACAGGGCCGTTAGGGCAAGGACTTGCTTCTGCTATTGGTATGGCTCTTGCTGAAAGAATGCTGAATGCAAAATTCGGAGATATTATCGACCATTATACCTATGTTATCGCCGGAGATGGTTGTTTGATGGAAGGAATCTCTGAAGAAGCTATTTCTTTGGCAGGACATCTTAAACTTAAAAAATTAATAGTTTTATGGGACGATAATTCAATTTCTATTGACGGAAAAACGGAAATCTCAACATCAACTAATCAGCAAGCCCGCTTTGAAGCTAACGGTTGGAGCGTTGTTAAAGTTGACGGGAATGATTCTGAACAAGTTGCTCAAGCAATAGATAAAGCCAGAAAGTCTTCAAAACCAACAATGATTGCGTGTAAAACGATTATCGGGTTTGGTTCACCTAATAAACAAGGAACTGAGCATTGCCACGGCGCAGCTTTGGGCGAAGAAGAAGTTAAATTAACAAGAGAAAAATTAGGCTGGGAATATGAGCCTTTCGAAATTCCTGAAAAAATCTTAAATGCGTGGAGAAATATCGGGATAGAAAAACATAAAGATTATCTTAAGTGGCAAGAAGAGTTTGAAAAATTACCTCTTGATGAGAAAACGGAAATTAATCGCCTGATAAAGGTTCAGCTTCCTGAAAATTATAACAAAGAGCTGCGTAGTATGATGTCAAAGTGGCTCCAAGAACCTCTTAAAGTCGCAACAAGAAAAGCCTCACAAATGGTTTTAGAGGCTATTAATCCTTATGTTTTAGAAATTGTTGGAGGTTCAGCGGATTTAACAGGTTCTAATTTAACTAAAACATCAAAAATGAAAAGCGTTATTGCTGATGATTATTACGGAAATTATATTCATTACGGAATTAGAGAGCATGCTATGGCAGCTGTTATGAACGGATTAGCGCTTCACGGCGGAATCATTCCTTACGGCGGAACATTCTTTGTTTTTTCTGATTATATGAAGCCGGCAATAAGATTGGCAGCTTTGATGAAATTAGGCGTTATTTATGTGCTTACTCACGATTCTATCGGAGTGGGTGAAGACGGGCCTACTCATCAGCCGATAGAGCATTTAACTATGCTTAGGAGTATTCCCAATTTAAATGTTATGCGTCCTTGCGATGTTATTGAAACGGCGGAATGCTGGCAAATTGCCATTGAAAATAGGAAAACTCCTTCTGCTTTGATTTTAACAAGGCAAAATGTTCCGCAGATTAGGAAAGAAATTGATGAAAATCTTTGCAAAAAAGGCGGATATGCTTTAGCTCAAGAAGAAAATCCAGATGTTGTTATTATGGCTTCCGGTTCAGAAGTTAGCATTGCTCTTGAAGCGAGGGTTAATTTAGCAGAAAAAGGAGTTAGAGCAAAAGTTATTTCTATGCCGTGTATGGAAATATTTGAAAAACAGCCAATAGGTTATAAAATGGCTGTTTTAGGAAAAGATAACGTTTTAAAAGTTGCAATTGAAGCAGGAATTCGTATGCCTTGGGATAAATATCTCGGAACTAACGGGATTTTTATCGGTATGGATAACTTCGGATTATCTGCTCCTGCTGCCGTTTTATTTGAAAAATTTAATATAACAGCAGATGAAGTCGTTAAACAAGTTATGGAAAAATTAAAAAATTAGTCAGTTATATTAAACTTTTGTTAAAAGGAGAAAGTAAAAATGTCTATGATATCAATGCGTCAATTATTGGATCACGCTGCAGAAAATAATTACGGAATTCCAGCTTTTAATATTAATAATATGGAGCAAGTTTTTGCAATTATGAATGCTGCTAAAAAAACTAATTCTCCTGTTATTATTCAAGCTTCTCAAGGGGCGAGAAATTATGTTAACGATATTATGCTGGCAGCAATGGCAAAAGCTGCGGTTGAAATTTATCCTGATATTCCGGTTTGTCTTCATCTTGACCATGGAGCCAGCCCTGAAGTTTGCGTTACAGCTTTAGCAAAAGGCTTTACTTCGGTTATGATGGACGGTTCTTTAGATTTAAGCAAAAAACCAGCTTCTTTTGAATATAATGCTAAAGTTACTAAAGAGGTTGTTAAAATAGCTCATTACGTTGGCGTTTCCGTTGAAGGGGAAATAGGCTGTATCGGCTCACTTGAAACTCTTAAGTCAGAAAAAGAAGACGGACATGGGGCAGAAGGAGCTCTTACAGCAAAAGAATTGGTAACTTCTCCTGATGAAGCAAAGAGATTCGTTGAGGAAACAGGCGTTGATGCTTTAGCCGTGGCTGTTGGAACTTCTCACGGGGCATATAAGTTTACTAAAAAACCAACAGGAGAAACTTTGAGAATAGACGTTATTGAAGCTATTCATCAAAAGATTCCGAACACTCATTTGGTTATGCACGGTTCATCTTCGGTTCCTCAGAAACTTCTTGAAATTATTAATGCTAACGGCGGGGCTATTCCTGAAACTTACGGTGTGCCTTTAGAAGAAATTGTAAGAGGCATTAAATCCGGCGTTAGAAAAGTTAATGTTGATACAGACTGCCGCTTGGCAATTACTAGCGCTATTAGAAAAGTGTTTAAAGAAGACCCAAAAGAATTTGATGTTCGCAAATATTTAGCTCCGGCTAGAGAAGCAATGGAAAAAGTTTGCATTGAACGCTATGAAAGGTTTGGAACAGCAGGAAATGCTTCTAAAATAAAGCCTAAATCTTTAGAAGAAATGGCTAAGTTTTATAAAAAATAATTTATTTTTGTTATAATTTTTAAATTGAAGGATAATTTATGAAAAAATACGATGTTGTTTGTGTGGGTAATGCTATTGTTGATGTTTTAGCAAAAGTTGACGATGATTTTTTAATTAAAAATCAAATGAGCAAAGGGGCGATGATTCTTATTGATGAAGATAAGGCCGAAAGTATCTTTGGACAAATTAAGCCGCTTAAATTTGCCTCGGGCGGTTCAGCAGCAAACACGGTTTCAGGCATTGCTGATTTAGGAGCAAAATGTGCTTATATCGGTAAAATTTGTGATGATGATAGGGGGAATATTTTTAGAAAAGAACTAAGTGATAAGGGAATAGAATTTCGTAATACTCCTCTTTTAGATAAACCTTCCACAGCCGTTAGTATGATTATGGTTACAAATGATGCGCAAAGAACTATGAATACTTATTTGGGAGCTTGCTCAACTCTTTGTGAAGACGATATTATAGATGAGATTATTATTGATTCTAAAATAATGTATATTGAAGGGTATCTTTGGGATCATATCAATGCCAAAAAAGCTTTAAGAAAAGCTTTAGCAATTGCAGCTAATAACAATGTTAAAAGAGCCTTTACGCTGTCAGATTCTTTTTGTGTTGAAAGATTTAGGGACGAATTTATTGATTTAATTAAAAACGATTTAGATATTATTTTCGGTAATGAAGATGAGGTAAAAAGTCTTTATCAGGCAAATAGTCTAGAACAAGCGATGAATTATCTGGCAAAAGATACTGATTTTGCTATTATAACCAGAGGAAGTAAGGGTTCTTTAATTCTTGCAAATGATGAAATTATAGAAATAGAGCCTAAATTCGTTGAAAATGTTGTTGATACTACCGGTGCAGGAGATATTTATGCAGCAGGATTTTTATACGGCCTTTCTCAAGAATACGGCCTTGAAGTTTGCGGAAAAATTGCTAATATTGTTTCCAGCGAAATTATTACTGAGGTTGGGGCTAGAGCAAATAAGGATTTGAAAAAACTCATTTTAGATGTTGTATAAAAAAACAAATAACTTTTAAGGAAATTTTATGGCTGTTCGTGTTAATACGGTTGCTTTTATAGGAATTAAAACTTCTCCGGTTAACGTTCAAGTGCAAATAGCCTCCGGAATGCCCGCTTTCAATATTGTCGGAATGCCTGATAAAGCCATTGCTGAGAGTAAAGAGAGGATAAGAGCCGCTATCGCCTCGCTAGGGCTTTCTTTGCCTCCTAAAAGAATTACTGTTAATTTAGCCCCTGCTGACGTTCCAAAAGAAGGTTCGCATTATGATTTGCCTATAATATTAGGAATTTTGGCATCTATTGATATTTTGCCGATTGAGGAATTAGAAAATTACTTGGCTTTAGGTGAGCTGGCTTTAGATGCGTCAATTTCTGAAGTTACAGGGGTTTTGCCGGCGGCTGTTTTTGCTTTAAGTCGTAATTTAGGTTTAATATGCCCGCAAAATCAAGGTTCAGAAGCTGTGTGGGCAGGAAATAATGAAATAATCGCTCCTAAAAATTTGCTTGAGCTGATTAATCATTTTAAAGGAAATCAAATACTTAGCAAACCTCAGCCTAAAATAAAATCAGAGGCATACGATTTTCTCGATTTAGCAGAAATTAAAGGGCAGGAAAGCGCTAAAAGAGCTTTGGAAATTGCTGCAGCAGGTCGTCATAATATGCTGATGATAGGGCCTCCTGGTTCGGGCAAATCAATGCTGGCACAAAGGCTTCCTTCGATTTTGCCGCAGCTTTCTCCTCGTGAAGCTTTAGAGGTTAGTATTATTCATTCATTAGCAGGAAATCTTAAAGATGGGTCTTTAATCAGGCAGCGGCCTTTCAGAGCTCCGCATCATAATGCTTCCTCGCCTGCTTTAGTCGGAGGCGGGTCAAAAGCAAGACCGGGGGAAATTTCGCTTGCTCATAAAGGAGTTTTATTTCTTGATGAATTGCCCGAATTTTCTAAGCAGTCTTTAGAAGCTCTGCGCCAGCCGATAGAAACGGGCAAAGTTACTATTGCCAGAGTTAATAATCATATAACTTATCCTTGCGATTTTCAACTGATTGCAGCGATGAATCCTTGCCGGTGCGGCTATCTTGGGGTTAAAGATTTAGAATGCTCTAGAGCTCCGAAATGTGCGTTAGAATATCAGGCAAAAATTTCAGGGCCGATGCTGGATAGAATTGATATTTTTGTGGAAGTTCCAAGAATTGAGCCTTCAGAGCTGGCCGGAGTTAAAAGCGGAACTTCTAGCGAAATGATTAGAAAAAGAGTCGAAAATGCCCATCAGATTCAAAGAGATAGGTATAAAGATTATATAGAAAAAGGGGAAATCCTTTATAATGCAAATATTAGTGTTAAAATACTCGAAGAAACACTCAAAATTAAAGCAGATGCTGAAAATATGCTGATTAATGCGGCTAATAAAATGCATTTATCAGGCAGAGGATATCACCGAATCTTAAAAGTTGCCAGAACTTTGGCAGATTTAACGGAAAGTGATTTTATAGAAAAAAGCCATATTGCCGAAGCAGTTAGTTATCGGCGAATTATACCTGGGAAAGGAGTGGCATAATAAGATGTTTTTA